>DATKFT010000596.1:0-2895 GCA_035544335.1 Pseudorhodoferax sp. | reverse complement strand
ATGTGGCGCTGGGGCCGGGCGCGTGCGCACATGGCCGAGGTCGGTGCAGCCGCAATGGCGGGTGGGGGCGGGGGCCGCGACCCGCTGGGCTTGCGCGTCTGCGTGGTCGGTCCGCTGCCGCCGCCCTCGGGTGGCATGGCGAACCAATGCGAGCAACTGCTGCGCCTGCTGCGTGCCGAGGGCGTGCGCGTGGAGCTGGTGCGGACCAACGCCGACTACCGGCCGGCCTGGATCGGCCGCGTCCCCGTGCTGCGTGCGCTGGCGCGCCTGCTGCCCTACCTTGCTCAGCTGTGGAGCGCCTGCGGCCGTGTCGACGTCGTGCACGTGCTGGCCAATTCCGGCTGGGCCTGGCATCTGTTCGCCGCGCCGGCCATCACGATCGCGCGCTGGCGCGGCACGCCGCTCATCGTCAACTACCGCGGCGGCCATGCCGACGGCTTCTTCGCGCAGGCCCCGCGCCACGTGCTGCGCATGCTGGGCAGCGTGGCCTTGCGTGTGACGCCATCGGGGTTCCTCGTGCGCGTGTTCGCCAAGCATGGCCTGACGGCCGAGGTGGTGCCCAACATCATCGATCTGTCGCGCTTCTCGCCCGCGCCGCCGCGCGATTTCGGCGATGCGCCGCACCTGATCGTGACGCGCAACCTGGAGCCGATCTACGACATCCCGAGCGCGATCCAGGTGCTGCAGCAGGTGCGCCAGACCTTCCCGAACGCGAGGCTCACGGTGGCCGGCAGCGGCCCCGAGCTCGAGCGGCTGCGCGCGTTGGCGCGCGAGCTCGGCCTGCAGGACGCGGTGGGCTTCTCTGGCAGAATCGACAACGCGGCCATCCCGGCCCTGTATGCCACGGCAGACTGCGTTGTCAACCCAAGCACCGTGGACAACATGCCCAACTCCATCCTCGAGGCGTTTGCCAGCGGCGTGCCGGTGGTCAGCACCGATGCGGGTGGTATCCCGGACGTGGTCACGCCCGGTGTTTCCGGCTTGCTCGTGCCCGTGGGCGACGTGCCGGCCATGGCGCACAGCGTGCTGCAGGTGCTGCGCGACCGGGCGCTGGCCGGGCGGCTGCGCAACGCCGGCATGGCCGAGGCGGCCCGCTACGACTGGCCCAGCGTGCGTGCGCTGTGGTTCGATGCGTACCGACGTGCCGCCGGCCGGGGCCGTGCGAAGGAGTCGTTTTGAGTCTGTACACCTCGGTCTGCTCGGGCCTGCTGTTTCCGCTGCACGAACGCCTCAAGGGCCATGGCTCGGTGGCGCTGCGCCGACAGCTTGAGGCATCGCAGTGGTGGCCGCGCGCGCAGCTGGAGGCCGACCGCCTGCAGCGGCTGCGCGCCTTCCTGGTCGACATCGGCGCGCGTGTTCCTTACTACCGCGACCTGTTCGCGCAGCTGGGCTTCGACCCCGCCGGCCTAGCCAGCCTGGACGAATTGCGGCGGCTGCCGCCGCTGACCAAGCCCATCATCCGCGAGCAGGGCGACCGGCTCAAGGCGCAGGGCCATGGCGAGCTGACGCGCTACAACACGGGCGGCTCCTCGGGCGAGCCGCTGGTGTTCTACATGGGCAAGGCGCGCAAGAGCCATGACGTGGCCGCCAAGTGGCGCGCCACGCGCTGGTGGGGCGTGGACATCGGTGACCCCGAGCTCGTGGTCTGGGGCAGCCCCATCGAACTGGGAACCCAGGACCGCGTGCGCCAGCTGCGCGACGGCCTGATGCGCAGCACCTTGCTGCCCGCCTTCGAGATGTCGCCGGCCAACCTGGACCGCTTCGTCGAGACGATCCGCCGCGTGCGCCCTGCGATGCTGTTCGGCTATCCGTCCAGCCTGTCGCTGATCGCCGCGCATGCGCGCAGCACGGGCCGCGCGATGGACCAGCTCGGCATCCGCGTGGCCTTCGTGACCTCGGAAAAGCTCTACCCGGAACAGGAGCAGACCATCCGCGAAGTGTTCGGCTGCCCGGTGGCCAACGGCTATGGCGCACGCGATGCCGGCTTCATCGCCCACCAGTGCCCGGCCGGCAGCCTGCACATCAGCGCCGAGCACATCGTCGTCGAGACCCTGTTGCCAGACGGCGCGCCGGCCGCGCCGGGGCAGGCCGGCGAGATCGTGGTCACGCACATGGCGACGTCGGAGTTCCCGTTCGTGCGCTACCGCACGGGCGATGTCGGCGTGCTCGATGACAGCGCGTGCGCCTGCGGCCGCAGCCTGCCCGTGCTGCGCGAGGTGCAGGGCCGCACGACGGACTTCGTGGTCGCGCGCGACGGCACCATCATGCACGGCCTGGCGTTGATCTACACCGTGCGCGACCTGCCCGGCGTGGAGCGCTTCCGCATCGAGCAGTTGAGCCTGGACGAGACCGTGGTCAAGATCGTTGCGGGGCCGGCCTTCGATGCTGCCTGCGAGCAGCGCATCGTGCACGACTACCGCGCACGACTGGGCCAGGATGTGAACGTGCGCATCGAGAAGGTGGACGAGATCCGCAACGAGGCCTCGGGCAAGTACCGCTACGTGGTGAGCCATGTCAAGGCTGCGGGAGTTGCGCGTGCGTGACGTCGTTCTGTCCCTGCTGTTCGTCAGTACGCTGCCGTACGCACTGTGGCATCCCTATGCCGGCGTGCTGCTGTGGACCTGGTTCAGCATGATGAATCCGCACAAGCTGACCTATGGCTTCGCGAGCACTGCGCCGTTCGCGGCCGTCGCGGCCGCCGTCACCTTCATCGCGCTGGTCATCACCAAGGACCGCGTGAAGTTCAGGCTGACCGGGCCCGTGGTGCTGCTCCTGGTGTTCGTGGCCTGGATGTGCGCGACCACCGCATTCGCCGTGCATCCCGCGGAGTCCTGGGTGCAG
The DNA here is from genome assembly GCA_035544335.1 of Pseudorhodoferax sp. GTDB lineage: Bacteria > Pseudomonadota > Gammaproteobacteria > Burkholderiales > Burkholderiaceae_C > Pseudorhodoferax. The sequence goes on along the minus strand of DATKFT010000596.1, from coordinate 54 downwards.
ATGAACAAGGTCCTCAAGATCCAGCTCATGACGATGATCGCCATCGCGGTGCTG
>DATKFT010000595.1:0-20424 GCA_035544335.1 Pseudorhodoferax sp. | reverse complement strand
CCCGCCCTGGGATGCGCTGGCCGGCATCCTGGCCGCGCGCGGCTGGGGCCGGCGCGACAAGGCCGCGCTGCTGGCGGCCACCACGCGCTGGCAGTTCGCGGGCTTTCGCTGTGCGCCGCAGACCAGCGTGGCCCAGCTCTGCGCCGGCCTGCCGGCGCGCGTGCGCCAGGCCTTCGTCGAGCCGCTGTGCCTGTCGGCCCTGAACACGGCGGCCGAAGAGGCCAGTGCCAGCGTGTTCCTGCGCGTGCTGCGCGACGCGCTGTTGGGCGGGCGCGGCGGCTCCAACCTGCTGATCCCGCGCCGGCCGCTGGGCGCGCTGTTCCCCGAGCCCGCCATCGCCTGGCTGCGCGCGCGCGGCCAGGCCGTGCACCTGGGCCGGCGCGTGGCCGCGCTCGCACGCGATGGCGCTGCATGGCGCGTGGACGGCGAGGCCTTCGACCGCGTGCTGCTGGCCTGCCCGTCCTGGGAGGCCGCGCGCCTGGTGCGCACCGCCGATCACGGCACCGGTCACGACGTCAGCGAGGGAGCCCGCACCTGGCTGGCCCGTGCCGACGCGCTGCGGTTCGAGCCCATCAGCACGGTCTACGCGGCCAGCGCGACCCGGCTGCCGCGGCCCATGCTGGCCTTGGCGTCCAGCGCCGGCGCGCCGGCGCAGTTCGTGTTCGACCGCCGCCTGCTCGCTCAGGAGGGGGGTGAAAACGGCGGCGGGGACGGCCTGCTGGCCTTCGTGGTCAGCGTGAGCCGCGGCACGCGCGAGGAACTGCAGCAGCAGGTGCTCGCGCAGGGCCGCGCGCAGCTGGGCCTGTCGGACCTGCAGGGCGTCGTCACCATCGTGGAAAAGCGCGCCACCTTCGCGTGCACGCCCGGGCTGGAGCGGCCCGGCCTGCAGGTCGCGCCTGGCCTGGCCGCCTGCGGCGAGTACGTGGCCGGGCCCTACCCCGGCACCATCGAAGGTGCGGTGCGCAGCGCGCTCGAAGCGCTGAAATGAAACCACCCCGTTTGGCTGGCGCACTGCGTGTCGCCATCCCATCCCCCTCAAGGGGCGCCGCCTGCGGCCGGGCGAAGCCCGGGCCAAAGCGCCTGCTGGCATGGCCTGCTCCGCGGCCTTCTGAGCCTTGGCTTGCGAGCCGGTTCCATGCCCTGCGGATGGCGCGCCGCGCCATGGACAGCCGAGAGGGGCTCAGCCGAACAGCGCGCAGAGCGCGCGCAGGTCCGTGAGGCTGGCGTGCGGCTGCACGGCGTGCGTCCAGGCATGGGCATCGCGGTTGATCCAGGCCGTCTGCATGCCCACGGCATGGGCCCCCACCACGTCGAGCAGCGCGTCGTCGCCCACGTGCAGCACGGCCTCGGCCGGCACGCCAGCGGCCTCGGCGGCGGCCAGGAAGATGCGCGGGTCGGGCTTGGCCACGCCGAAGCTGCCCGCGCTGAAGGCCGCGCGGAAATGCCGGTCGAGCCCGATGCGGCCCAGGTCCGCATTGCCGTTGGAGATGGCCACGAGCGGAAAGCGCGCGGCCAGAAACTCCAGGGCTTCGAGCGCGTCCTCATAGAGCTCGACCTCGTGGCGCACCGCGATGAAGACCTCGAAGGCCGGGGCGGCCAGCGCTTCGTCGTCGCCGGCCTGCACGAGCGCGCGCCGGATGGACTCGCGCCGCAGGAACACGAGGTCATGCACCTGGTGCGGCAGCTCCTGCACGACCTGCTCGCGCAGCAGGCGGCGCCGCTCGGCGTCGCCCCAGATCTGGCCCGTGGCCGGAGCGTTCTCGGAGAACCAGAGGCCCAAGGCCTTCTCGGCCTTGGCGATGGTGGGCCAGATCGGCCAGAGGGTGTCGTCCAGGTCGAGCGTGATCGCCCGGACTTTGGTGGTCTGCAGCATGGGTCGCCGAGAATAGCGCAATGTCCTTTCGCCCTGCGCCCGTCGCCACAGACTCTGCCTCCGACGCCCCCGGCCACACGGCCGTCCTGTACTGCAACCTCGGCACGCCCGATGCGCCCACCGCGCCCGCCGTGCGGCGCTACCTGGCCGAGTTCCTGTCCGATCCGCGCGTCGTGGAGATTCCCAAGCTGGCCTGGTGGCCCATCCTGCACGGCATCATCCTGCGCGTGCGGCCTGCCAAGTCGGCCGCCAAGTACGCGAGCATCTGGACCGAGCAGGGCTCGGCGCTCAAGGTCTGGACCGAGCGGCAGACACTGGACCTGCGCGCCGCGCTGGCCGCGCGCGGCCAGCGCGTGGGTGTGCACTACGCCATGCGCTACGGCCAGCCCGGCATCGCCGCGCAGCTGGACGCGCTGGCAGACCAGGGCACCCAGCGCGTGCTCGTGCTGCAGGCCTATCCGCAGTACTCGGGCACGACCACGGCCAGCGTGCTCGATGCCGTCGGCGCCTGGAGCCGGCGCCAGCGCCGCGTGCCCGAGTTCCGCTTCGTCAACGACTACCACGTGGACGCGGGCTACATCGCCGCGCTGGCCGACAGCGTGGCGCGCCACTGGGCGCAGCACGGCCGCGGCGAGCTGCTGCTCATGAGCTTTCACGGCATCCCCGCGCGCAACATCGCGCTGGGCGATCCCTACCACGTGCAATGCCAGGCCACGGCGCGGGCACTCGCGCAGCGGCTGGGCCTGGACACCACGCAGTACCGCGTGACCTACCAGTCGCGCTTCGGCCGCGCCAAGTGGCTGGAGCCCTACACCGAACCCACGCTGCGCCAGCTCGCGCAGCAGGGCACGCGGCGCATCGATGTGATGTGCCCCGGCTTTCCGGTGGACTGCCTGGAGACGCTCGAGGAAATCAACATGGAGGCCCGTGCGGCCTTCCTGGAATCGGGCGGCGAAGCCTTCAGCTACATCCCCTGCCTGAACGACAGCGCGGTCTGGACCGGCGCGCTGGCCGACCTCGCCGAACGGCATCTGGCCGGCTGGAATACCCGCAGCACCGCTGCGGATCAGCTGACGGTCAGCTAGCCGCTTCTACGCTCGCCGTACAGCCGCGCCGCCTGCGTGGCTGCGTCGGCGTGCGCCCGCGCGCCGGCCCGTTCCAACCCGGGGCCCTGCGCTCCCTGCAGACATGAAAACAACCAGAGACATTCACGACATCGTCGGCGGCTTGCTGATGACCGCCGCTGGAATCTTCTTCGCGGTCTATGGCCAGCGCTACAACTTCGGCGAATCCGCCCGCATGGGACCGGGGTACTTCCCCGTCGTGCTGGGCTGGACCCTGGCCGTGCTCGGCCTGCTGGTCGCGTTGCCGGCCTGGTGGCGCAGCGGCACGGCCATCCAGGTGCAATGGAGCAACCTGTTCTGGTGCGTCGCCAGCCTGCTCGTGTTCGCGTTCGCCTTGCAGACGCTGGGCGTCGTGCTCGCCTCGTTCTTCGCCTCGGTGCTGGCACTCGTGCCTTCGGCCATGGGCTTGCGCACGCGCCTCACGGTGTGCGCCGTCGTCGCCGCGCTGACCACGCTGATCTTCCCGCTCGGCTTGCAGATGATGGTGCCGATCTGGCCCTGGAGCCGTTGATGCGCTTTCCCTGCCTGAGCGGCATGGCCGGCCCCGAGGCCTGCCGCGCCGTCCCCCACGCTTTCACGTTCCAACAGCAGCGCCCGGCGCGCATCACAACAGACAACTGACATGGACCTGCTTGGAAACCTCTGGCTCGGCCTGCAAGTCGCGGTCGAGCCCATCACCCTCGCCTATTGTTTCTTCGGCGTTCTGCTGGGCACCGTGGTCGGCGTGCTGCCTGGCATCGGAGCACTGGCCGCGATCTCGCTGTTGCTGCCGCTGACCTACCACATCCCGCCCACGGCCGCCATCATCATGCTGGCGGGCGTCTACTACGGCGCGCAGTACGGCGGCTCCACGGCCTCCATCCTGCTGAACCTGCCCGGCACGCCCTCCTCGGCCGTGACCTGCCTGGACGGCTATCCCATGGCCAAGAAGGGCAAGGCCGGCGTGGCGCTGTTCGTGACCACCATCGCCTCGCTGGCCGGCGCCATGTCCGGCCTCGTGCTGCTGGTGCTGTTCTCGCCCGCGATCTCCGAGATCGGCCTGAAGTTCGGCCCCGCCGAATTCTTCTCGATGATGGTGCTGGGCCTCGTGGCCGCCTCGTCCATGACCACGGGCTCGGCCGCCAAGGGCCTGGCCATGGTGGTGTTCGGCCTGCTGCTGGGCATGGTCGGCACGGACGTGAACTCGGGTGTGGCGCGCTTCTCGTTCGACGTGCCCGAACTCACGGACGGCATCAACCTGATCGCGCTGGCCATGGGCCTGTTCGGCGTCGCCGAGGTGGTGCGCTGCATCAACTCGGCCGACACCAACCGCAAACCCGACAAGGTCACGCTCAAGTCCATGGTGCCGACCTCCGAGGAGTTCCGGGCCACGCTCAAGCCCATGGTGCGTGGCTCGGCCCTGGGCTCGGCGCTCGGCGCGCTGCCCGGCGTCGGCCCCTCGATCGCGGCCTTCATGTCCTACGCCATCGAGAAGAAGGTGGCCCAGGACCCCAGCCGCTTCGGCCACGGCGCGATCGAGGGCATCACGGCCCCCGAGTCGGCCAACAACGCTGCCGCGCAGACCGCCTTCGTGCCCTCGCTGTCGCTGGGCATCCCGGGCGACGCGGTCATGGCCGTGATGCTGGGCGCGCTGATCATCCACGGCATCCAGCCCGGCCCCATGCTCATCAACGAGCAGCCCGAGCTGTTCTGGGGCCTGGTGGTCAGCTTCGCCATCGGCAACATCATGCTGGTCGTGCTGAACCTGCCCACCATCGGCCTGTGGGTCGCGCTGCTGCGCATCCCGTTCGCCTGGATGTACCCGGCGATCCTGGTGTTCGTGGCACTGGGCGTGTACAGCGTGAACAACAACAGCTTCGACATCTACGCCGTGGCCGTGCTGGGCATCATGGGCTATGCGCTCATGGTGCTGCGCTTCGAGCCCGCGCCGCTGCTGCTGGGCTACATCCTCGGACCCATGCTCGAGGAGAACCTGCGCCGCGCCATGCTGCTGTCGCGCGGCGATGCGATGGTGTTCATCCAGCGCCCCATCAGCGCCGGCCTGCTGGCCTTCACGCTCGCACTGCTGCTGTGGGCGATCTGGTCCACCGTGCGCGCCACGCTGCGCTCCAAGCGCCAGCTCGAGATGGCGCAGCGCATGCCGGGTTGAGCCCGCCGTTCTGCTAGCCTCGCCCCCATGCGAATCCTGCTCATCGAAGACGATGCGGTGCTGCGCGAGGTCATGACGCGCAGCCTGGAGCATGCCGGCCACCGCGTGGACCAGGCCACCAGCGTCGAGGATGCCGACCACCTGTGGCGCGTGCAGCCCTTCGACGCGGTGCTGCTCGACCTGAACCTGCCGCAGCACCCGCGGCCCGGCAGCACCACGGGCTCGGGCCTGACCGCGCTGCGCGAGGCCCGCGCGCGCGGCGACCGCACGCCGGTCCTCGTGCTCACGGCGCGCAACCGCACCGAAGAGCGCATCGCCGGCCTGGACGCCGGCGCCGACGACTACCTGGGCAAGCCCTTCGACCTCGCCGAGGTCGAGGCACGGCTGCGTGCACTCGTGCGCCGGGCCACCGGCACCGACGACCTGGCCAGCCTGGGCCAGCTGCAGCTGGACCGGCGCGCACGCCGCTTCAGCGTGGCCGGCGAGCCGCTGGACCTGCCCGCGCGCGAGTTCGAGGTGCTCTGGGAGCTCATGAGCCCGCCCGGCCACGCCGTCAACAAGCGCACGCTGTCGGACAAGCTCTCGGGCTTCGACGACGCGCTGGGCGACAACGCGCTGGAAGCCTTCATCTCGCGGCTGCGCAAGAAGCTCGTGGGCAGCGGCGCGGCCATCCGCACGCTGCGCGGCATCGGCTACCTGCTGGAGCCCGAGGCTTGAGCACAGCGCCGGGCCGCCGCCCGCGCGCCCGCCGCGCCGAACCGGCGGCCAGGCCCAGGATGCCCCCGTGAGCGAGCCGCAACCGCGCGCGCGCACGGGTACGGGCTCCGCCCCCTCGCTGCGCATCCGGATCCTGCAGCACGTGATGCTGCCGCTGGTGCTGACCTGGCTGATCGGCACCATCGCCACGTTGGGCGTGGCCAGCCACTTCACCGAGCAGGCCTTCGACAGCGCGCTGCTGGACGACGCCTACTCGATCGCCTCGCAGGTGGGGCCCGCGCCCGACGGCCAGGTCGTGCTGCGGCTCACGCCCAGCGAACTGACGGCCGCGCTGTTCGACCAGGCCGAGGCCGTGTACTTCAGCGTGCTGCGCCCCGACGGCACGCGCCTGGCCGGCGAGCCGCTGCCCGCGCTGCCGCTGCCGGCCGCCGCGCCCGGCGAAGCCTTTCGCTACAGCAACACCCACTACCGGGACCAGGCCGTGCGCGCGGTGGTGCTGCGCCACACCGTGGGCGGGGCCGACTACCACGTGCTGATGGCCCACACCACGCGCGTGCGCGGCGAGCTCGTGCGCCGCCTGCTCGTGTTCGGCGCACTGCCGCTGCTTCTGCTGCTGAGCCTGCTGGCCGTCTGGCTGTGGCGCGGCATCCAGCGCGACCTGGCCCCGCTGAGCCAGCTGCAGACCACGCTGGCGCACCGCGACGCCAAGGACCTGTCACCCGTGCCGCTGGCTTCCTCCACGCAGGAAATCGACGAGGTCGGCCAGGCCGTCAACGCGCTGTTCCAGCGCCTGGGCCGCAGCGTGCGCGCGCAGCGCGAGTTCGCCGGCAACGTCGCGCACGAGCTGCGCACGCCGCTGGCCGGCATCCGCGCGCTGGCCGAGTACGGCCTGGCCCACCCCGGCACGGCGGTCTCGCGCCGCCAGCTGCAGCAGATCGCCGAGAGCGCCGACCGCGCCGGGCGCCTCGTGAACCAGCTGCTGGACCTGGCCATGGCCGACGAAGGCGAGCTGGTGCTGCAGTGCGAACGCCTGCCGCTGGCGCCGCTGGTGGGCCGCAGCATCCTGCGGCACCTGGACAAGGCCGACGCGCGCGGCATCGACCTGGGCGCGCGCGGCCTGGACGACGCGGGCGCCGACGACTTCACGGTCTGGGCCGACGCGGCCCTGGTCGAAGGCATCCTGGACAACCTCATCGACAACGCGCTGCGCTACGGCGGGCGCACGTTGACCGTCGAGCTGGCCGAGCTGCCTGCGGCTGCGGCTTGCGTGCTGGCCGTGGTCGACGACGGCCCGGGCATCCCCGCGTCGGCGCGCCAGGCCCTCATGCAGCGCTGGTCCCAGGGCCGCGAGGGCGAGCACCTCGGCCAGGGTGCGGGCCTGGGCCTGTCCATCGTGGCGCGCTACGCCCAATTGCTGGGCTCGGAGCTGCGGCTGGACACGGCCGAGGACGGGCACGGCCTGCGCGCCAGCGTGACCCTGCCGCACGCCCCCGGCGTGGCCGCGCCGCCAGACGGCCGCTGAGCGACACCGGGGCCGCTGTCGCGACGGCCGGGGGCCCTCGGCCGCCGAATGGGCGCGCCGGCGGCCGGCCTGACAGCTGGTTACACATAAATTCGACGCGCACAACCCGGGGCCCGCCGTCTTGCGCGTCTCAGCGCCGCGGCACCTGCCCCATCCCCCTTTGACGAAAGCAATGTCAACAATGACGGAGACTGCATGAACGCCGTGAAGAATCTCAAGCTCAGCATGCGCCTGGCCCTCGGCTTCGGCCTGGTCGTGCTGCTGCTGGTCGGCGTGTCCATTCTGGGCCTGACCTCCATGGCGCAGATCCAGCAGCGGCTGGACGAGATCGCCTCGGTCAACAACAAGGAAGCCAGCCTGGCCGTGGGCATGCGCAACGCCGTCAACCTGCTCGCGCTGCGCAGCCGCGACATCGTGCTGTACGACGGCACGCGCAAGCGCCAGGCCATCGAGGGCATCGGCCAGGCCCGCCAGCGCTACGAGGGCGCCGAGCAGGAACTGGAGGCCATGTTCGTGGCGCGCAAGGAGACGGCGACCAAGGAAATGGAGGCCTTCTCCCAGGTCAAGGAACTGCGCACCAAGGTCATGCCGCTGGTCGCCAAGGTGGTCGAGCTGGGCCGCTTCGACATGAGCGAAGAGGCTGCGCGCTTCCAGGGCACGGAGGTCGACAAGCCCATGCAGGCCTGGCTGGACGCGATCGCCAACCTGTCCGACCTGGCCGAGCAGGCCAACACGCAGGCCGCCGAAGACGCGCGTGCCGCCTACACGCAGGCGCAGTTGCTCATGAGCGCGCTGTGCTCGGTCGGCGTGGTGCTGGGCCTGCTGGCGGCCTGGCTCATCACGCGCAGCATCACGCGGCCGCTGTCCAACGCGGTGCGCATCGCCGAGACCGTGTCCGCCGGCGACCTGACCTCGCAGATCGACGTCTCCAGCAAGGACGAAACCGGCCAGCTGCTGGCCGCGCTGCGCGACATGAATGCGAACCTGATCAAGGTCGTGGCCACCGTGCGCACGGGCAGCGACAGCATCGCCACGGGCGCCGGTGAGATCGCGGCCGGCAACCAGGACCTGAGCCAGCGCACCGAGGAGCAGGCCAGCAACCTGCAACAGACCGCGGCCTCGATGGGGCAGATCGGCTCCACCGTGCAGACCAACGCCGAGACCGCGCGCCAGGCCGCCCAGCTGGCCAGCGCCGCCGCCGCCGCCGCGCAGCAAGGCGGCTCGGTCGTGGGCCAGGTCGTGGACACCATGGACGCCATCGCGGGCGGCTCGCGCAAGGTCAGCGAGATCATCGGCCTGATCGACGGCATCGCGTTCCAGACCAACATCCTCGCGCTGAACGCGGCCGTCGAGGCGGCACGCGCGGGTGAGCAGGGCCGTGGCTTCGCGGTGGTCGCCACCGAGGTGCGCAGCCTGGCGGGCCGCTCGGCCCAGGCCGCCAAGGAGATCAAGGCCTTGATCGGCGAAAGCGTGCGCATGGCCGAGGTCGGCACCTCGCAGGCCGATGCCGCGGGCGTCGCGATGGGCAGCATCGTGGAGCAGGTGCAGCGCGTCGCGGACCTGATCTCGGAGATCAGTTCGGCCTCCAACGAGCAGACCAGCGGCATCGGCGAGGTCAGCCGCGCCGTGACCCAGCTCGACCAGGTCACGCAGCAGAACGCCGCGCTGGTCGAGCAATCCGCCGCGGCCGCCGACAGCCTCAACGCCCAGGCCGGGCGGCTCGTGGATGCGGTCGGCGTGTTCAAGCTGCCGGCCGGCTGGGTCGAGGCCACGGCGAACGAGGCGCGTGCCCTGCCCGCGGCCCGGCGTCCCGCGCTGCCCCCGCGGGCACCGCGCCAGCTCGCCGACCTCAGCGCCTGAGCGCTGGCAGCGCGCCTCCCGCGCCACCGGCGCGCTGCACCGCATCGACGAAGGCCCGCACGGGCACCAGCTGCTGCGGCACGTTCAAGGCCGGTGCGTGGCCGCAGTCCGGCACCTCGATCACCTGCAGCCGGCCGGCCGCGCCAGGGCCCCTGCCCTGCATGGCGGCCACCGTCTCGGGCAGCACCAGGTCGGACTGCGCTCCGCGCAGGCACAGCACGGGCGCCTCGATCGCGTCGTAGGCATCCCAGAGCAGGTAGTCGTCGGGGAAGTGCACGAACTGACCCACCATGGCCGGGTCGTAGTGCGGCGTGACGCGGCCGTCCGGCAGGCGCCGCGTGGAGGTCTCGGTCAGCCGGCGCCACTGCGCATCGCTGAGCCAGCCAAAGGGCGCGTAGGCCTGGCGAAAGAAGGCTTCCAGCTCGCTCACGGTCGCGAACGCCGGCGGCTGGCCCGCGTAGGCACGGATGCGCGCGATGGCCGCCTCGGCCAGCTGCGGCGCGTTGTCGTTGAGCACCAGGCTCACCACGCGCTGCTTCATGGCGGGCACGACCAGGCCAGCCGCGCAGGCCGTGCCGATCGCGCCGCCCATGGAGGTGCCGATCCAGTGCGCGCGCTGCACCCCCAGCGCATCGAACAAAGCCTCGGCCAGCCGCACGTAGAACGCGATGCAGTACTCCTCGCGCGGCGCCGGGCTCCACTGGCTCAGGCCGCGGCCGATGGTGTCGGGGCAGATCACACGGTAGCCGTCGGCCAGGTGCGCGGCCAGCTCGTCCATGTCGCGGCCCGTGCGCGCCAGGCCATGCCAGGCAATGACGACCGGCGCCTCGGGCGCCCCCCAGGCCGTGTAGTGGATCTCGCGGCCGGCGCAGGCCACGTAGTGCGAGCTGGGCGTCATGGCCGCCCCCCGTCTCGGAGCGGGCAGCGCCGCGGCGCGGCCCTCACGGCACTGGCAGGCGGCAACGGCCGCCGGGTCTCGGGTTGCATGCTTGGCCTCCTGGGGGACGAACTCAGCCGCGCGCCGCACGGGCGCGCAGGCGCCCGACGATGCCGGTCGGGAAGTGGTAGACCGACAGCACGAACAGCAGGCCCAGCCACAGCAGCCAGCGGTCCGGCGTGAACACGGCGGCCAGCCAGGGCCAGCCGGCCACGGCCTCCCCCGCCAGGCGCAGCAGGTCCTGCAAATAGCTCTGTGCGACCACGAACAGCGTGGCGCCGATGACCGCGCCGTACAGCGTGCCCATGCCGCCGATGACCACGATCAGCAGGATGTCGACCATGATTTCGAAGGAAAGCGAGGTGTCCGGCCCGTTGTAGCGCAGCCAGATGGCCAGCATCGCGCCGGCCAGCGTCGCGAACAGGGCCGAGAGGACGGCCGCCGTCGTGCGGTAGACCACCACGCGGTAGCCGATGGCCTCGGCCCGGAACTCGTTCTCGCGGATGGCCTGCAGCACGCGGCCGAACGGCGAGTTGACGATGCGCAGCAGCGCCAGCACGAGCACCACGGCCAGCACGAACAGCAGGTAGTAGCACAGCAGCCGGCCGTCCAGCGAGGCGCCCAGGAAAGGCTCGTCGGCGAACTCGAAGCTCGGCGAGATGAGTTCGGGCATCTTGAACGTGAGCCCGTCCTCGCCGCCCGTGAAGGACGACAGCTGCGAGGCCAGCGTCTGGAAGGCCGAGGCCACGGCCAGCGTGATCATGGCGAAGAAGATCGCACGCACACGCAACGAGAACAGGCCGATGGCCAGCGACAGCACGAAGGACAGCGCCAACGCCAGTGCCACGCCCACGGCCAGCGCGTCCCAGCCCGCGCCCATGCGCGAGGACGCGATCGCCACGCCATAGGCGCCGATGCCGAAGAACATGGTGTGGGCAAAGCTCACGATGCCCGTGTAGCCCAGCAGCAGGTCGAAGCTGGCGACCAGCACCACGAACACCAGCACCTTGGCCGCCACGTTGAGCGCCTTGACGCCCGGGAACAGGAAGGGCGCAAACGCCAGGCCCAGCGTGATCGCGACGAGGATGAGGGCCAGCACGCGGCTGCGCGGCAGGTCGTGGGAGAGGATGCGGCTCATGCGGTTGCCTTGTGTGGGGGGACGCCGGGGCTGAGGCGCGCGCGCTGCGGCCCAGAAGGCAGGCGGCACAGGCACGCTGCCGCCTGGGCGCGCACCACGCAAGGAGTTGACCAGGAGGACCTCATACCTTCACCACCGGATACACGCCCTGCGGCCGCCACATCAGCACGGCCACCATCAGCGCGATCGAGGCGAACTGCGTGGCCACCGGCAGCACGAAGCCCACGTAGTTGACGAGCAGGCCCACGAGCAGCGCGCCGATCAGCGCGCCCAGCGTGGAGCCCAGGCCGCCGATGATGATGACGATGAAGATCAGCACGTTGACCTGCGCGCCCATCTGCGGGATCAGGTTCTGCTGGAACAGTCCCCACATCACGCCGCCCAGACCGGCCAGCGCGCTGCCGGCCACGAACACGCCCACGAACAGGCGGCCGATGCGGTAGCCCAGCGATTCGACCATCTCGCGGTCCTGCACGCCGGCGCGTATCAACAGGCCGATCTTGGTGCGCGCCAGCGTCCAGGCCAAGGCCACGAACACCACCAGTCCCACGGCCACGGCCAGCAGCCTGTAGCGGCTGATCGCCGCCTCGCCGATGAACAGCGAGCCGCGCAGCGCCTCGGGCAGCGGCAGCGGGATCTGCGCCGGCCCCCAGACCATCTTGATGAACTCCTCACCGATGATCATGCCGCCCATGGTGATCAGGATCTGCTTGAGGTGCTGGCCGTAGACCGGCCGCACGATGAAGCGCTCGAACGCGAGCCCCACGGCGGCTGCCACCGCCATGGCCACCAGCATGGCCGGGAACACGGCCACGAGGTTGCGCCACAGCTGCTGCGAGCCGGTCCAGTCGCCCATGAGGCCCAGCACGCTGCTGGCCACGAAGGCCCCGAGCGCGATGAACAGGCCGTGGCCGAAGTTCAGCACGTCCATGAGGCCGAACACCAGGGTCAGGCCCGAGGCGATCACGAAGATGATCATGCCCATGGCCAGGCCCGCCACCGTGAGCGTGAGCCAGGTGGAAGGAGAGCCGACCAGCGGCAAGGCCAGCAGCGCGAGCACCGGCACGAGGGCCAGCGGTTTCCAGTCGAAGTTGTTCATGGCGTCCCCACGCGGCTCAGATGGCCAGCCCCAGCAGCGACTGCTGCAAGGCGGTGTCGGCCGAGAACGCGGCCATGCTGCCCGCGTGCACGACGCGGCCGTTGTCCATCACGGCCACGCTGTCGCCGAGCCGGCGCGCGAAGTTGAGGTTCTGCTCGACGAGCAGGATGGTCACGCCCTGCTGCTTGAGCTCGGCGAAGGCGTCGATCATGTTGTCGATGATGGCCGGCGCCAGGCCCTTGCTGGGCTCGTCCACGATCAGCAGCTGGCGCGGCTCCACGATGGCGCGGGCCACGGCCAGCATCTGCTTCTGCCCGCCCGAAAGCTTGCCGGCGGGGTGCTCCCAGAACTTCTCGACGGCCGGGAACATCCTGTAGATCCAGCGCAGCCGGGCCGCGTCCATCTGCTCGGCGCGCTTGGCCGCGCGCGCGGCCAGCAGCATGTTCTCCTTGACCGTGAGGTCGGCGAAGATGCCCATGTTCTCGGGCACGTAGGCCACGCCCAGCGCCGCGATCTGCGGCGTCGCGGCCGCGGTGATGTCCTGCCCCGCCAGCGCCACGCGGCCCTGCGAGGCATGCCACAGGCCCATGATGGTGCGCAAGGTGGTCGACTTGCCCGCGCCATTGCGGCCCAGCAGCATGGTGACCTGGCCCCGGGGCACCACGAGGTCCACGCCGTGCAGGATGTGGTAGGCGCCGATGTGCGTGTGCACGCCCTTCAGTTCGAGCAAAGGCATTGTTGAAACCTCCTCGCTTCGCTCGGAGGAGCGAGCGCCTTCGGGCGGACGGGCGGCGCTCATGCTTTTGCAACTCCGAGATAAGCCTCTTGCACGATGGGCGAGGCGATGACCTCGGCCGGGTCGCCGTCGGCCACGAGCTGGCCGTTGTGCAGCACGATGATGCGGTCGGCCAGCTCGCGCACCACATCCATCTTGTGCTCCACGAGCAGGATGGTCTTGGTCTTGTCGCGCTTGAGCCGGCGGATCAGGTCCAGGATCACGGGCGCCTCGGCCGCGTTCATGCCCGCGGTGGGCTCGTCGAACATGAAGACCTGCGGCTGCAGCGCCATGAGCAGCGCCACCTCCAGCTTGCGCTGGTCGCCGTGCGGCAGGCTGGCCACCGTGTCGTGTTCGCGCGCCTTCAGTGCGACCTCCGCCAGGATGGCGTCCGCGCGCGCGGTCAGGTCCCGGTGGTCGCTCCAGATGCTCCACAGGTTCAGCCCGCGCCGGTGGCTGCCGTCCAGCGTGGCCTGCACGGCCAGGCGCACGTTCTCCAGCACCGAGAGGTGGGGGAACAGGTTGGTCAGCTGAAAGGCCCGGCCCAGGCCGGCCCGCGTGCGCGCCGACGGCGCCAGCGCGGAAAGATCCCGCCCGTTCAGCACCACCGTGCCGGCGCTGGCCTTGAGCTGGCCCGAGACCAGGTTGAAGTAGGTCGTCTTGCCCGCACCGTTGGGGCCGACGATCGCGGTCAGGGTGCCGGGCGCGAAACGGCAGCTCACGGCATTCACCGCGACATGGCCGCCAAAGCGGATCGTCAGATCTCTGGTTTCAAGCATGGAGAGGCAGGACGCCAAGGGTTGCAAGAGCGCTGCGCTGCGACCGGCAGGCGCGGCGCAGCCCGTTCGGAACACCGGCGGGTCCGGTGCGGCCGGGCCGCCGCGCGCAGCCCCCGGGAGGGCCTGCGCGCGGAACGGGGCGCGGGTTCAGCGCTGGTTGCGCACCGGGATCGCCATCTCCTCGGGCTTGATCTCGCGCACGAGCTCGGGCACGCCCCAGGCGAAGGCCGGGTCGGCCTTGATGCGGAAGTGGTACATGCTCTGCAGGGCCTGGTGGTCTTCCTTGCGGAAGGTCATGGTGCCCTTGGGCGTCTCGAAGCTCATGCCCTCCATGGCGGCGATGAGCTTGGAGGTAGCGGTCTCGCCGCCCGTCTTCTTGAGCGCGGTGACCGCGGCCATCGCGGCCGAGAAGCCGCCGGCCGTGAAGAAATCCGGCGGCGTCTTGTACGCCTTGTAGTGCGCGGCGACCAGGGCCTCGTTGACCGGGTTCTTGGGCAGGCCGAAGTAGTAGTAGGTGGCGCCCTCCATGCCCGGGAAGCGCTTGTAGGCGGTCATGGCCGGCAGGATGTTGCCGCCCGTGGTGACCTCGATGCCGAAGCGCTTTTGCAGGTCGGCGTCGGCCAGCGCGCTGAACGGCGTGGTGGCGCCCGCCCACACGACCCAGACGATCTTGCGGCCCGGCTTGTCCTTGAGCTGGTCCACCACGCGCTGGATGCCGGCCGTGAAGTCGGTCGTGGCCGGCGGCAGGTACTCCTCGTGTGCGATCTTGGCCTTCTTGACGGCGTCCTTGAAGGCCTTCACGCCGTCGCGGCCGAAGGCCCAGTCCTGGGCCAGCGTGACGATGGTCGTGCCCTCCTTGTCCAGGGCCACGGCGTTGCTGATGGCGTCCTGGCTGGAGTTGCGGCCCGTGCGGAACACGTACTTGTTCCACTTGTCGCCCGTGATCGAATCGGCCACGGCCGGCTCCACGATCAGGATCTTCTTGTACTCCTCGGCCACGGGCAGCATGGCCAGGGCCACGCCCGAGCCCGTGGTGCCGATCGCGAGGTCGGCCTTGTCGTCGGCATAGGCCGTGGCCAGCAGCGACTTGCCCAGGTCGGGCTTGCCCTGGTCGTCCTTCTCGATCACGACCAGCTTCTTGCCATTGACCACCATGGTCCCGCCCGTGGCGTAGTCCAGGCCCATCATGAGGCCGATCTGCGTCTGCTTGCCATAGGCTTCGAGCGCACCCGTCTTGCCATAGACATGGGCGATGCGGATTTCCTTGGGCTGGGCGAAGCTGGCGGTGGCACACAGCGTCAGTGCGGCAATGGCCGACAGGCGTGCCAGACGGCGACGGTTCATGGCGTAGTCTCCAAGTTGTGGTGACTGGAAATTGCACAGTCCATGCCAATCCATCAAACCGTTGATTCAAAACAAAAATCCCTGATTCACGCCAGCCATTGATCGGCTTTCAAGCACGGGTTTTGTCTTGATTTCAGACATTTGTCTGATTCTTCTACAGGGTTTTCCTGCAATCGGGGCGGCCCGTGCCTGCGTAGGCTGAAACCGCTTCTCGCGCCTCGGCCAGCGCAGCCGGCCTAGCATTCGAGCACCCTTCCCGGGCCACCATTGAACGCAAAGGAAACGCCATGCAGAACACCCACAACACCCGTTTTCGCACCCTGGCCGCCACGGCACTGCTGACCGCCTGCAGCCTGGCCTTCGTCGGCTGCACCACCACCGCGCCGGGCACCGGCGGAAGCACCTCGTCTTCGCGCACTGCCATCGATGCAGACACCGATGCCGCGCTGTCCAAGCTCTACAACACCGTGCCCGGGTCGCGCGAACTGGTCAGCCGCTCGGCCGGCGTGCTGGTGTTCCCCTCGGTGATCAGCGCCAGCCTGGGGCTGGGCGCCGAATACGGCCGCGGTGCGTTGCGCACGGGCGGGCGCACGCAGGCCTACTACAGCACCACCGCAGGCTCCATCGGCTGGCAGGCCGGCGCGCAGTCGCGTGCCGTCATCTACGTGTTCACCACGCGCGAGGCGCTCGACAAGTTCCGCGCCAGCAACGGCTGGACCGTGGGTGCCGATGCCACGGTGGCGCTGGCGAACATCGGCGCCAACGGCCAGGTCGACAGCAACACGGTCCGCCAGCCCATCGTGGGCTATGTGCTGACCAATGCGGGCCTGGAAGCCGGCGTGGCCCTGCAGGGCGCCAAGATCACGCAGATCACGCTCTGAGCCTGCACGGCGCACGGCGCACGGGGCGCCTGGCGTCCCTGCCCCTCCCAACGCAACGTCGGCCCACGGGCCGCCGTTGTCATTGGTGCGAAGTCGGCTCAGGGCCGGCCGACCCGGGTGCCGCGGGCGGGCTATTGCGGCTGCACCGCGATCGTCGCAGGCTGCTGTCGGCCCTTGCGCAGCTTCCACACCGCCAGCGTGAACTGCCACACGATGAACGCGGCCACCAGCGCGAACAGCGTTCCCGCGATAGGGCGGTGCGCCATCTCGACGAAGCTGCCGCGCGTGAGCAGCATCGCGCGCCGGAAGTTCTCCTCCAGCATGGGGCCCAGGATGAAGCCCAGCATCAGCGGCGCAGCGTCGAGCTTGAGCCGCATGAACAGGTAGCCCAGCAGGCCGAAGAACGCGGTGACGAAGATGTCGTCGACGTTGTTGTTCACGCTGAACGAGCCGATGCAGCAGAAGAACAGGATGGCCGGGAACAGCACGCTGTACGGGATCTTGAACAGCGTGAGCCACCAGCGCACGAGCGGCACGTTCAGCAGCAGCAGGAAGCAGTTGCCCACCCACATGCTGGCGACCAGGCCCCAGAACAGCTCGGGATGCTCGGGGATCAGGTTCGGGCCGGGCGTGACGCCCTTGATCATGAAGGCGCCCATCATGAGCGCCATGACCGCGTTCTCGGGAATGCCGATGCTCATGAGCGGGATGAAGCTCGTGCGCGCGGCCGACTCGTCGGCCGCGGCCTGGCCGGCCACGCCTTCGATGGCGCCCTCGCCGATCTCGTGCTTGTACTTGCTGACCTTCTTGTCCACGGCATAGGCGGCGAACTGCGCGATCACGGGCCCGCCGCCGGGCAGGATGCCCAGGAAGGAGCCCAGCACGCTGCCGCGCAGCGCGCTCGGGATGATGCGCTTGAACTCGGCCCAGGTCGGGATCAGCTTGATGGCGCCGTTGAACGGTGTGCGCTCCTCGCGGGCATCGAGGTTCTTGGTGATCTCGGCGATGCCGAAGCAGCCCAGCGCGATGCTGACCAGGCCCACGCCGTCGGCCAGGAAGGGCAGGTCCAGCGTGAAGCGCTGCACGCCGCTGTTGACGTCGGTGCCGATCTGACCGAGCAGCACGCCCACCATGCACATGGCCAGTCCGTTGAGCAGGCTGCCGGTCGTCACGAAGCTCACGCAGACGAAGCCCACGAGCATCAGCGCGCAGTAGTCGGCCGGGCCGAACAGGAAGGCCACCTGGCTCAGCGAGGGCGCCAGGAAGGCCAGCACGACGATGGAGACCGTGCCGCCGATGAAGCTGGAAAAACCCGCCGTGAACAGTGCCAGCCCGGTCTTGCCCTTGAGCGTCATCGCGTAGCCGTCGATGCAGGCCACGATGGAGCTCGCGTGCGGGATCTTCATCGTGATCGCGCTCACGCTGTCGCCGTACTGCGCGCCGTAGTAGATGCCGGCCAGCATGATCAAGGAGCCGTCCAGCGGCATGGAGTAGGTCAGCGGCAGCAGCAGGCTGATGGTGGCCAGCGGGCCCAGGCCCGGCAGCAGGCCCACCATGGTGCCCACGGTGCAACCGAGGGCGCAGTACATCAGGTTGCTCAGCGTCAGCGCGTGGCCGAAGCCGAACGCGAGGTTGTGCAGGACGTCCATCACAGCAGGGGCAGGCTGAGCCCGAGGAACTTCTGGAACGCGAAGGCCACCAGGATCAGGCCGATGCTGATCTTGATGTTGCGCGGCACCGAGTACGTGGTGGCGGCCCTGCCCGAGATGAACACCATGGCCACGATCGCCACGAGCATGTTCAGGTACAGCGAGAGCAGCGCGAACACGCACAGCGACAGCAGCAGCAGGCCGATGTTCCTGACGTTGAGGTCCAGGGGCTCGGGCGCCTGCAGGCGCGAGCGCACGATGATCAGCAGCGCGATCACCATCAGCACGCCGCTCACGAGCAGCGGAAACAGGCCCGGCCCGGCGCGGCCCAGCGAGCCGGTCTGGTACTGCATCGCGTACCCGCCGAACACGAGGGCGATCGCAGCCAGGAACAGGCCCCGGGCGAGATTGCGGTCGATCATGGTGGAACTTCCAAAGGGTTGAACTCCACGCCTGCCGAACCCTGCGGCCCCGGCATGCGCCCTGCGGGTCCATGGGCTGGTGCCCTCGGACCCTGGAAGGAATTCTTCGCGCCGCAGCGCCGCAACGCCCTATCGGATACCACGTACGACAGCTTCGCGACAGCTTGGGTCGCGGGCGCGTCAGACCATTGCGTCAGGCCGCCGTGGCGAGCGGCAGCAGCACCCGCACCCGCAGGCCGTAGCCGGCAGGCCCGGGCGCGAGCTCGGCGCGGCCGCCGTGCAGCTGCGCGATGTGCTGCACGATGGACAGGCCCAGGCCGGTGCCGGGGCCGTGCGCGCCACGGCCGCGGTGGAAACGGTCCCAGGCGCGGGCCCTGTCGTCCTCGGCCATGCCGGGCCCGTCGTCCTCGACCTCGAGCACGGCCTGCCCGTCCTCGGTGCGCGTGCGCACCGTGACCTGCGCGCCGCGGCCAGCATGCTGCCCGGCGTTGTGGACCAGGTTGGCCACCAGCTCGCGCAGCAGCCAGGCCTCGCCGCGCACGGGGACGCTCTGCAGCGCAAAGCCCAGGTCCTGCCCGGCGGCCAGGGCCGGGCGCACCCAGTCCGGCGCGCTCTCGGTCACGAGCTGCGCGAGGTCCAGCTGCGCGCGCGTCGCGTGCAGCGCGAGCGCCGTGCCCTCGGCCCGCGCCAGCATGAGCAGCTGGTGAGACAAATGGGCGCTGCGCTCGGCCGCGGCGTGCAGCCGCTGCAGGTGCTGGCCCAGTTCCGGTGAGTGGGGCTGCTGCAAGGCCTGCGCCGACTCGGACAGCAGCACCGCGAGCGGCGTGCGCAGCTGGTGCGAGGCATCGTCCAGAAAGCTGCGCTGCGCACCGGCGGCGGCGCGCAGGCGCGCGAACAGCGCGTTGAGCGCCGTGCCGAAGAACGCCACCTCGCGCGGCAGCCGCTCGAGCGGCAGCGGATCGAGCTGCTGCAGCGAGCGCTGCTCCAGCGCCTGCGAAGCCTGCTGCAAGGGACGCAGTCCCCGCCACACCGCGACGCGGGCCAGCCCCGCCAGGCAGGCGGCCAGCAGCAGGCTCACGCCCAGCGCGGCCAGCGCCACCGCGCGCGCCGCCGCATTGCGCTTGCCCAGGGACTCGGCCACCAGGATGGTGCAGACCTGCGCACCGCAGGGCGCGCCATGCGCCACCACGCGCATGGCCTGCCCGCGCAGCCGGCCGTCGAAGAAGCGCCACTCGCCGCGCGCCACGGCGGGTTGCAGGTCCAGCAGCAAGCGCTCGCCCGCGAGCAGGCCGCCACGCGCATCGCCGACCGCGAACACCACCTCGTCGACGAGGTCGGCACGCAGCGCGCGCGCGGTCTGCTCGCTGAGCGGCAGCACGGCCCGGCCATCGCGCTCCTCGAGGATGTCGGCCAGCGCGACCGTGGTGTCGGTCAGCGCACGGTCCAGGCTGTCCATGGCCGGTTGCACGGCCAGCAGGTACAGCAGCGCGGCAGCCAGCGGCACCAGCACGACCAGCGGCAGCACCAGCCAGGCCAGCAGGGCCCGGCGCAGGCTGGGCGCCGGCGCCTCAGAGGCCATCGGCCCCGGCCGCCTCGAGCAAATAGCCCAGGCCGCGCACCGTGCGCAGCCGCACGCCGGCCGGCTCGATCTTGGCGCGCAGCCGCGAGAGCAGCAGCTCCAGCGCGTTGTCCGAGGTCGCCCCGGCCCAGCCCGGCACCAGCGCCACGAGCTGCTCGCGCGAGACGACCTGGCCCGCGCGCGTCATGAGGTACTGCAGCACCGTGGATTCGCGCGCGCTCAGCGACAGCGCCTGCTCACCGATCGCGGCGCGCATGCCCAGCACATCAAAGCGCAGTGTGGCCAGCGCCAGCACGCCGGCGCGCCGGTTCTCGTGCCGGCGCACCAGCGCGCGCAGCCGCGCCACGAGCTCGGCCGGTGCGAAGGGCTTGCACATGTAGTCGTCCGCCCCGCCCTCCAGGCCGGCGACGCGGTCCTCCACGCTGTCGCGCGCGGTCAGCACCAGCACCGGCTGCAGCCAGCCGCCCTCGCGCACGCGGCGCAAGGTCTCCAGCCCGTCGATGCCGGGCAGGCCCAGGTCCAGCACCAGCAGGTCGTAGGCGTCCTGCGCGAGCGAGCGCGGCACGGGCTCGCCAC
>DATKFT010000594.1:0-4201 GCA_035544335.1 Pseudorhodoferax sp. | reverse complement strand
ACCACATTGGCCATGCGGGTCCCCGTGCGTTGATCCACAGCGATCTTGGTCGCATCGAATGGCGCGATTCAGCGCCCGTCTGTGCGCGGCTGGCCGAGCGCCTTAATTGGGAACTGCTGACCGTGCGCCGGCCGGCCGGCGACATGCTCGACCGCTGGCTGTCGCGATGGGCCGCCAACGTGGAGCGCTACCGCACGCTGTCGTGCGTGAAGCTCATGATGCCGTGGAGTTCCGCGTCCCATCGCTTCTGCACATCTGAGCTCAAATCTCAAATAATTTCGCGCGCAATCCGTGCCCGCCATCCTGTCGGTCCGGTGGTGTCGGCGGTCGGGCTGCGCTGGGACGAAAGCCCCCGCGCGCAGGCGCCAGCCGGTGGCCAAGCCCGACGCCGGCCTGACCCGCGTCCGCGGTGTCGGGCTGGCTTGGCATGCGGTCATCCACTGGTCTCGCCAGGACGTGCTGGACTACATCGCGCAACGAGGCGGTGTGCTGCACGAGGCCTATCGCATCTACGGCAGCAGCCGCGTGTCCTGTGCGTTCTGTGTCCTGGCGTCCCGTGGCGACCTGCAGGCGGCGGCGCGCTGCGAGGACAACGCAGTGATTTACCGCGAACTGGTTCGCCTGGAAGTCCGCAGCACCTTTTCATTCCAGAGTGGGCAATGGCTGGCCGACATAGCGCCTGGGCTGCTCGACGCCCCGCTGCGCGCCCAGGTGGAAGAATCCAAGGAGCGCGCTGCGCGGCGGAAGGCGGCCGAGATGGAGATTCCCGCGCACTTGCTCTACGAGGCGGGGTGGCCGGTCTGCATGCCGACGGCCTCCGAAGCCCGGCATCTCGCATCGGTGCGCCGGCGAGTCGCGGAGGCCGTGGGTATCTCGGCCGACTGCCTCGACGGCGATGCCGTCAGTGCGCGCTATGAAGCTCTGATGTCGCAGTGCGACCAGCGTCGGGCCGCTTGAGGCTTCAGTTCAGGTGCTGATGCACCAGCCGCCGGAATTCGGGGCGCAGCGAGGCATCGGCAACTTCCAACAGTGCGTTCCGCCGCCCGTCGTGCCACCGCAGTTCGCCCCGCTGTCCGTCGAGCGCCAGCACGGCGCCGTCGAACACTCGCAGCGTCGGCGTGCCTTCATTGACTGGGTGCAGCAGCGTCACCCAGTTGGGCTCGATCCAGAGCCAGCGGCGTTCGCCTGGCGGCATGTCCGGGTGCGCCAGCTCGATCTCGGCGAGGCTGCCCTGTGCGGAATCGAACAGATGGAGCGTGGCGAAGTGGACGGGCATGGCAACGGAAAACGGCGCGACGATGGCCGTATTGTCCCCTCCAGCGTGCCGTGTCGCTGCGCGCGCGGCCGCTTGTTTGTCACCCTTGAAGCGTCCGGATGCGGTGAGACGCTGTGCGCATGCTCAGCGACGAAGAGAAGACCCGGATGCAGACCTGCCTGCGTACTCTGCGCGAGGCCGTGCCGGGCTTCGCCAGCCGCCGCGCGCAGTTGGTGATGATGGCCGAGGTGGCCCATGTCCTCGGCACGCTGGGCGACGGCAGGGAGGGACTGGCCGAGGCCAGCCATCGCATCGCGGTCATTGAGGCCGGCACGGGCACCGGCAAGACCCTGGGCTACCTGCTGCCGGCCATCGTGCTGGCGCGCTCGCGCGGACTGCGCGTCGTCGTGTCCTCTTCGACCGTCGCGCTGCAGGAGCAACTCATGGCCAAGGATTTGCCGGCCCTGCAGCGGCACCTGCCGGTGACGTTCAGCTGTGCGCTGGTGAAGGGGCGGCGGCGCTACGTCTGCCCGGCCAAGCTGCTGCGCCTGGATGCGCAACGGCCCGTAGTGACCCTGGAGGGCGAGGTGTCGACCAGCGGGGCACGAACGCCAGCGACCCAGCCGGTCCGGCTGGAAGGCAGGCTCGCGCAGGCGTTTGCGCGGGGCACTTGGTCGGGCGACCGCGACGACTGGTGCGACCCGATCCCCGCAGGGCTCTGGCACCGACTCAGCACCGACAGCGACGGCTGCCTGGGAGCGCGGTGCGAGGAGTTCGGGCGCTGTCCATTCCAGGCCGCTCGCCAGCGCGTCAAGGACGCAGACGTCGTCGTCGCCAACCATGACCTGCTGCTGGCCGCCCTGGACATGGAGCCCGGTGCCCTGTTACCGGATCCGGCCCGAACGCTGTTCGTGCTCGACGAAGCTCATGGCCTGCCCGCCAGGGCGGCGGCGCGGGGCGCCTCTCGCCACGCGGTGCTTGGCGCCTTGCGCTGGATCGAAGAGGCTACGGTGGTGGCTGATCAGGCAGGTCAGAGCCTGCGGCTGGATGCGGCCCTGGCGGCGGCGGCCGACGAACACGGCCAGCGCCTGTTCAGCGCACTGGAAGGTTTGCACGCGGCCTTGGCCACGCACTGCGGGGTGGGCGAGCCGAGCCAGGTGCACCGCTTTGTGCACGGCCCGCTTCCGCCCGATGTTGCCGACTCTGGCCGCCGCATACACGGCGCGGCGCTCGGATTGCGAGAGGCGCTGGGTGCCCTGCGCACTTCCGCGCTCGAACAGGCGCGCCAAGATGCGGTCGCCGCCCAGCCGCATGTCGCTGCGCTCGGGGCGTGTCTGGGCAGCGCCGAGCACTTGGCCGCCACCTGGGACCGCATGCTGCAACCGTTCTCGCACAGCGACCTGCCGATCGCCCGCTGGATCGAGCGCGGCTGCAAGGAGGGCAGGGCGGGCCGGCCGACGGAGTTCCACGTGTGCGCGGCGCCGATCGGCGGCGGCGAGCGCCTGCGCGCGCTGCTGTGGGACCGTGCCGGCGCGGCCCTTCTGACTTCGGCTACGCTGCAAGCCTGCGGCTCCTTCAACCTCTTCATGGAAGAGGCTGGCCTGAAGGCATGGGACGGGGTCCGCGCGATCAGCCTGCCTTCGCCGTTCGACCATGCGACTCAGGCGGAGCTGCACCTGCCGCGCATGCGCTCTCATCCGCGCGATGCCCAGGCGCACACCGACGAGGTGGCGGTCATGCTGCCCGCGCTGCTCGAGGCGCAACCCGGGGCGCTGGTCCTGTTCGCATCGGCCTGGCAGATGCAGCAGGTCGCGCAGGCGCTACCGGCCGCGCTGCGCGAGCAGGTTCTCGTGCAGGGAAGTACGTCCAAGCGCGAACTGCTGACGCGCCACAAGGCCCGTATCGACCAAGGTCAGCGCTCGGTCCTTTTCGGACTGGCCAGCCTCTCTGAGGGCGTGGACCTGCCCGGTGCCTACTGCACGCACCTGGTGGTGGCCAAGCTGCCGTTCGCGGTGCCCGATGACCCGGTCGAGCAGACACGCCGGGAGTGGATCGAGTCGCAGGGGCGGTCGGCCTTCCATGAGCGCAGCGTGCCGGAGGTCGGGATCCGGCTGGCGCAGGCGGTGGGCCGGCTGCTGCGCACACCCCAGGACCACGGCCGCGTGACGGTGCTGGATCCGCGGCTGGCAGGCACGGCGTGGGGCCGGCGACTGCTGCAGGGGCTGCCGCCGTTCCGGCGTGTGCGGGGTGCGGCTCCCGGCGTGCCATCCGACGTGGCAGCGGACGCGCGTTCGGCCGCCTGACGGCGCCAGCGGCGGCAGTTGAAGGTGCGTCGCAGGGGGAGATCCTGGGTGGACCAACACCGATCCACCATGAACACCCTACCTGTCCATTTCGCATCGCTGCGTGCGATAACGCCCGAAGCACAGGCACTCGCCGCGATGCAGGCCGTGCTGCGCGACGGCCACCCCTTGGCCGTTGCATACTCGGGAGGCAAGGACAGCAGTGTGCTCGCCAACCTCGCACTGACGGCTGCACTGGCCGCACACGGCGAGGGCCAGCGTGCGCTGCTCGTCATCACCCACGCCGACGTGGGCGCTGTGGAGAACCCCGAGATCCGCGCCCTGGTGCGCGGCGAGCTCCAGCACATGCAGCGCTTTGCGCAGGCACGCGGGCTGGACCTGCGGCGGACGCGGCGTGGATGCATCGATCGAGGCGCTGGGGACGCAGGCCACGTTCGAATCGGCCCTGCGCGTGCTCAAGCCGGGAGGGACGCTCTCCAGCCTGGGCGTGTATTCCAGCGATCTGACCATCCCGCTGTCTGCCGTCGCTGCGGGCCTGGGCGATCACAGGATCGTGACGGCGCTGTGCCCCGGGGGGAAGGAGCGCATGCGCCGGTTGATGAACGTCCTGGCCTCCGGGCGAGTCGACCTCGGTGTGATGGTC
>DATKFT010000593.1:0-12564 GCA_035544335.1 Pseudorhodoferax sp. | reverse complement strand
CCGAGGCCACCTTGGCGATGGCCAGGTTGGCCTGGGCCGTGGTCGAGACCACGGGCACGATCGCGCAGTCGTTGCCGGCGGCGGAGTCCACCGGGCCGGCGCCGCTCAGCGCCAGGCAGGCCGTATTGGTCACCGAAAGGGGCCCACTGGCCAGCACCGGAACCGTGATGTTCGGCGCGTCAGCGTTGAGCGCCAGCGGGCCGGGCCGCGTGCAGGTCACGAGCTGGCCGGCCACCGTGCAGGTCCAGCCGTTGCCGGTGGGCGTGCCGGTCGACACCAGGCCGGGCGGCAGCGTGTCCGTCACCGTGATGGTCTGCCCCGCACGCACGGCCAGCGGTCCCAGGTTGCGCACGCCAAGCGTGAACGCGAACGGCTGGTTCGGCACGACCGGGTTCAGCGTCGTGGCCTTGCTCATGCGCAGGTCGGCGTCGTTGCTGCCGGTCACGCCGATGGTGGCCGTGTTGTTGCCGGGCACGGGGTCGTTCTCGGGGATGCTGACCTCCGCGCTGTTGTTCAGCGCGCCCAGCGCGTTCACGGTGGTCGTCACGCTGATGGGGGGCATGTCGGTGAAGTTGCCGCCCGCGTAGGGGCCGGGCCGCGTGCAGCTGACGGTCGGTGCGGCGAACGAGCAGGTCCAGCCCGCGCCGCTCGCGCTCACGAAGCCCAGCCCGGCAGGCAAGGTGTCCGTCACGGTGATCAGGCCGGTGCCGGTGCTGCCGGGCGGCTCGCCGCCCAGGTGGCGCGCCGTCAGCGTGAAGACGGCTGGCTGGCCGAGCTCGACGACGGCCGGCGCGACGGTCTTGGTCAGCCCCACGTCGGAGCCCGAGGTCGACACGATGTCGACGTCGACCGTGTTGTTGCTCGCGTCGGCGTCGGGCATGGGCGTGCCGTCGCCCTTGGTGGCCGACACCGTGAATGCGGCCGCGACGTTGCCCGCGACCGTGGACACGGCCGGCACCACGAGCGGCGGCGTGCTGGCGCCCGAGGCCATGGGCCCCGGCCGGCTGCAGGCGATGTCGCCGCTGGCCAGCGGATAGCCGCTGCTGGGCGTGCAGGTCCAGCCCGCCCCCGAGGGGGGCTCCGTGATGATCGAGCCCGGCGGCACCGTGAAGCGGATGGACTGCGTCGCCGCGGCCGCGAGCGGATCAGGCCCGAGGTTGGACGAAACCACGGAGTAGGTGTAGGCCTCGCCGGCTGCCACGGTCGTGGCCGAGGGCGTGACGTCCAGCTTGAGGTCGGCCGCCTCGACCACGGTGGTCGGCTGGTCCCAGCTGTTGTTTGCCGTGTTCTGGTCGTTCGTGCTGCTGCTGGCCGTGGCCCGGTTCGTGTACACGCCAGCCGTGGGCAGCCGCAGCCGCACGACCACGCTGACCGAACTGCTCGGCTGGGTCGCGGCCAGGTTGCCCAGCGTGCAGCTGATGGTGTCGCCACCGGCCGGCGCCACCTGGTTCACGGGTGGCGTGACAGGGCAGCTGCCTGCGCTCGGCGTGGCGCTCAGAAAGATCGAGCCCGGCGGCGTGGTGTCCGACAGCGTCACGCCGGTGGCCGCGTTGGGGCCGTTGTTGTCGATGCGCAGCGTGTAGGTGAACACACCGCCGGCAGGCCCGGGGTCGGGGCTGTCCGTGTGGTTGAGCACGAGGTCGGCGCTCTGCGCCTGCGCGCCTGCGGCGGCCGCCAGGCACAGCGCCGAGACCAGCAGACCCCGCCGCCAGCCGCGCCAAGAGAGATTCAGGAGCGGACGCAAGCCTGCCAGATGTGGAATGTGCATTTGCATCTTCTGTGTTTCTTGTGGTCAAACGCCATCCAGCGGTTGCATTGCGCACACCACCCGCCACGGATGCCGATCGGAAGCCGCGGATTTTTTGGCAGTTCGCACAGAAAGATTGCCAACTATTCGACACTTTTGGGTTTTTCGGGCACGGCCTGCATCCAGTTGTCCGCAGGCTTCCCTCTGTGTAGTTGACCGACGGCTGGTGCCTTTGGGGCGACAAACGTCGATTTCGACACAGAATATGAACAGAATCTGCTGCGGGATGCGCCTCAGTCGACCGTCACCGCATACAGACGAAGCGAGCGGTCGCCAATCTCCGCCAGGCCCTGGAACGCGAAGCCCAGGCTGGTCAGCAGCCGGGCCGAGCGCAAGTTGGTGGGCGCCGTGATGGCCAGCAAACGGACCATGCCCAGCGCACCGAAGGCATGCTGCAGCACGGCCTGGGCCGCTTCGCGCGCGTAGCCCTGGCCCTGGTAGGGCTCGAGCAGCGCGAACCCCAGGTCGGGCGCGGGCAAGGCCTCGCGCCGCACCAGGCCGCACAGGCCCAGCGCTGCGCCGTCGCTGCGGCGCTGCACCAGGTACATGCCGAAGCCCTGCGCCGCACAGGGCGCGCGGATCTGGCTACGGATGTGGGCCCGGGCCTGCGCCAGCGTGCGGACCTGGCGGTCGCCGATCTGGGCCAGCCAGGTCGGGCCGTTGAGCAGCTGCCGGTAGAACGGCGCATCGGCCAGCCGCACATGGCGCAGCAGCAGGCGCGGTGTCTGGACGACGGTGCCGCTCACAGCAGCACGGTCGTGTGCGCGCTCACGTCGGCACCGTCCACGCGCAGCTCGCCGGCCGCGACCGGCAGCGCAAAGCGCCGCGGCCCGCAGCTGCCCGGGTTCACGAACAGCAGGCCCGCTTCGCGCGCGATGCGCGGCTTGTGCGAGTGGCCCGTCACGACGACCTGCACGCCCGCCGCGGCGATGCCGGGCCGCAGCTGCGCGAGGTCGTGCAGCACATGCAGGCGCAGGCCGCCGATGTCCACGGTGGCCGTCTCGGGCAGGGCCTCGGCCCAGGCGCCGTGGTCGTTGTTGCCGCGCACGGCCGTGAGCGGCGCCAGCGCGGCCAGGGCCTCGAGGATGGCGGGGTCGCAGATGTCGCCCGCGTGCACGATGTGGTCGCTGCCGCGCAGGAAGTCCAGCACCTGCGGGCGCAGCAGGCCGTGGGTGTCGGACAGCAGGCCGATGCGCAGCATGCGTCCAGTATGCAGGAAGCACGCGCCGCGCCGCGCATGCGCGGTTTGCGCATGTGCACATGCGCAATGCTTCCTTGGCCCGGCCCGCGCGGCTTTCTAGAGTCGCGCCTTGGCCTGTGCCCCTGCGCCCGGCCTGCCGTGCCGCGCGCGGCACCCGCGCCAAGGCCCCGGCCGCCCCCACCCCGGAAAGACACCATGAACATGCCCCTGCCCGATCCCATCCAGCGCCAGCTGCAGCAGGCCCTGGACCAGACACGCCACATCCAGGTGCTGCCGCAGTCCGCGCACATCGGCGCGCTGGTCACGGGCCTGGACCTGCGCCGCCCGCTGCACGCCGACGAGGTGGCCACGGTGCGCGCCGCGCTGCTGCAGTGGAAGGTGGTGTTCTTCCGCGACCAGCCGCTGGACCATGCCCAGCACATCGCGTTCGCGCGCCAGTTCGGCGAGCTCACGCTGGGCCACCCCGTGTTCGGCCATGTGCCGGGCCACCCCGCGCTCTACAGCATCGCCAAGCACCGCAAGGCCAACCGCCATGCCGGCCAGGCCGAGCAGCGGCCCTGGACCGGCTGGCATGCCGACGTGACGGCCGCGCACAACCCGCCCGCCGCCTCCATCCTGCGCGGCGTGACGATCCCGCCCTACGGCGGCGACACGCAGTGGACCAACCTCGCGGCGGCCTACGCCGCGCTGTCCGCGCCGCTGCAGGCCTTCCTGCAAGGCCTGCGCGGCGAGCACCGCTTTGCGCCGCCGGCCGGCAGCGAGGCCACGGCCGAGTACCTGCAGGCCGTGCGGCAGCACGAACTCGTGAGCGAACACCCGCTCGTGACCGTGCACCCCGAAACCGGCGAGAAGGTGCTCTACGTGAGCCCGGCCTTCCTGAAGCGCATCGTGGACCTGCATCCGCGCGAGGGCCGCGTGCTGCTGGAGTTCCTGTGGGAACACGCGGTGCGCACCGAGTTCACGGTGCGCTTCAAGTGGGAGCCCGGCTCGCTCGCGTTCTGGGACAACCGCGCGACCGCGCATCTGGCGCCCAGCGACATCTTCGCGCTGGACTTCGACCGCCAGCTGTACCGCACGACGCTGGTCGGCCAGGTGCCCGTGGGCGCGGACGGCCGGGCCTCGACCGCCATCGCGGGCGACCCCATGCTGGCCGCGCACGGCGCGGCGTACTGAACAAGGTTCAGACCGGCCGGCGTGCCAGCAGCGCCCAGACACCGGCCGCCGAGAGCAGCGTGCCGCCGCCCAGGTGGAAGCGCCGTTGCGCGCGCGGCGAGGCCAGCAGCCGGCGCGCGCCGCCCGCGAACACCGCGTACAGCGCCGCGTTCAGCGTGGCCAGCGCCACGAAGGTCAGGCCCAGCACCCACAGCTGCGGCGCCACGGCGGCCCGCTGCTCGATGAACTGCGGCAGGAAGGCCACGAAGAACACGATGCCCTTGGGGTTCAGCGCCGTCACGAGGTAGGTGTTGGCGAACAGCCGCCAGCGCGACTGCGGCGCGGCCGGCGTGGCCAGCTCGGTGGCCGACACGCCTGCGCGCAGCAGCCTGGCGCCCAGGTACAGCAGGTACAGGCCGCCAGCCAGCTTGACCGCCGTGAACCAGAAGGCCGAGGCGGCCAGCAGCGTTCCCAGGCCCAGCAGCGAGACCACGAGCGCCGTGGAATCGCCGAGCGCGACGGCCGCCACCAGCGGCACGTTGGCCCGCCGGCCGTGCGCGACCGAATAGCTGATGACGGTCAGGATGGTCGGGCCGGGGATGACGAGCATCACCGCGGACGCGGCGACGAAGGCGAGCCAGAGCTGGAGGGACATGGCATTTCCTGGGTCGATGGGACAGGCGCCAAGCTTACGCCGTCCGCGTGGGCCCGGGCTGCGGCCGCAGCGGCCGCAGCGCTAGGTCCGCTGCGCCTGCTGCGCGGCCACCTGTTCGCGCAGCCGCTCCTCCTGCGCGCGCAATTCTGGCGTCAGCGCCTCGCCGAAATCGGCGGCATCGAAGATCTGGCGGATCTCCAGTTCGGACTCGCCCGGCATCGGGTTGGGGCAGCGCTTGGCCCAGTCGATCGCCACCTGCAGCGATGCGCATTGCCAGATCCAGAAGCCGGCGACCAGCTCCTTGGTCTCGGCGAACGGGCCGTCGACCACGCTGCGCTGCGTGCCGGCGAAGCGCACGCGCGCGCCCCTGGAACTCGGATGCAGGCCCTCGCCGGCCTGCATGACGCCGGCCTGCACCAGCTCTTCGTTGAAGCGGCCCATCGCGGCCAGCAGCTCGGCGCTGGGCATCACGCCCGCCTCGCTGTCGGCCGTGGCCTTGACCATCACCATGAAGCGCATGTCGGTCTCCTTGTGCGGTTGGACAACATTGTCCTGCGCCTGCACGACGCACGGGCGCCGTGGATTTCGACATGGGCCGCAGCGCAGCGCCAGCCGCGCCTCAGCGTGCGCCCGGCACCTGCCCGTACAGCGGCGAGCGCGGCCCCGGCAGCACGCCCTCCGGCCGGGGCGCGCCCAGCAGGCGCTGGCTGGCGATGCCGGCGTAGTTGTAGGCCGCGTCGGTGCTGGTGTTGATGATCTGGTGCAGCACGGCCGTGACCAGCATGCCGATGACGCCGCCCTGCGACTGCTGCTGCTCGGCCGACGAGGCCGTGGCCTTGCCGGCCCACAGCTGCGTGCCCGTGCGCAGGTCGACGATGCGGGCCTCGGCCGTCACGCGCGTGTCGCTGGCCAGCACCTGGTAGCTCGTGCCGTACTGCGTGATCCTGAGGTAGACGGCCGCGTCGGCGCCGAAGAACGCGCGCAGCCTGGCCGGTGCGATGGCCTGGGCCTCGTACGCGGTCTGCACGCCGTTCTGCTGGAAGGTCTCGTCCACCAGCGCAACCGGCAGCACGTAGTAGCCGGCTTCGGCCAACGGCAGTGTGGCCTGCGACCACAGGCCGGCCGTGGCGTTGACCTCGGGCGAATCGTTGAGCGGCGGCAGCACGAGCAAGGTGGCCGGCCTGGCCTGCTGGAACGCGCTGTAGTCGTAGGGTGCGCGCTGGGTGGCACAGCCGGTCAGCAGCAGCAGGGCCAGCGCGCTGGCCAGCGGTGCGAGACGCATCGTCATGTCGGGCTCCCGGGGGTCGGCTGGGCCGCAGCGGCGCCGTCCAGCCGCTGGAGCAGTTGGTCCATGTAGGGCGCGGACTCGGGGAAGGCGATCTTCTCGGCCTGCCAGCTCGCGCGCGCCTGGTCGGCCGCGCCGACCGACAGCTGCAGCATCCCTAGGTGCGCACGAAAGCCCGGCGGCAGCGCAGCGCCTGCGCCGCGTGCCTTCTCGGCATGGGCCTGCATGGCCTGGATCTGTGCGTTGGCGTCGAAGCCCGAACGCTGCAGCACCTCGTACTGCTGGCGCGGGAAACCTTCCCAGAGGTACAGCGGCTTGCGCGGCGCCGCGCAGGCCGTCAACAGCAGCGCGGCCACCAGCGGCAGGGCGCGGCGCGCCCAGGCCGGCCGGATCACCGGCGCTCCTGGCCCCAGCGGCCCGCGTCGCGGCCTGCCACGAGCGCGTCCACGGCCTCGCGCATGGCCAGGTCCAGCACCTTGCCGTTCAGCGTGGCGTCGTAGCCCGCCGTGCCGCCAAAGCCCAGCACCTCGCGGTTGGACAGCGCGTACTCGCCGGCGCCGCCGGCGGAGAACACCACCTCGGAGGTCAGCGTGTTGACCACGTTCAGCGTGATCTTGGCGTAGGCCACCTGTTCCTTGCCGCGGCCCAGGATGCCGAACAGCTGGCGGTCGCCCACGTCCTTGCGGCCGAACTCGGTGATGTCGCCGGTCACGACGTAGGAGGCGCCGCGCAGCTGCTGCGCCTGGCCCTGGAGCCTGGCCTCCTGCGCGGCCTCGGCCATGTTGTCGCGGTCCAGCACCGAGAAGCGCTGGGACTGCTGCAGGTGCGCGATCAGCGTGGTCTTGGCCTGGCCACCCAGCCGGTCCACGCCGTCGGAGAACACGCCACGCATGAAGCTCGAGCGGTTGTCGAACTTGCCGACCGCCACGGGCAGGCGCGGGCCGTTGTACGGCGTGGCGGCGGCCGCCACCTGGGCCACCTGCACGGTGCGTGAACTCTCGGTCGCGCAGCCTGCGAGCACGAGCAGGGCCAGTGCGGCCGCGGGGGCTGCCAAACGTCGTTGCATGGGAAATCTCCGGTAAAGCGCACAAGCGCTGCTGGTTCTGGGTGGCCTCTGGCGGCCCGAAGGGCTGCGGATTCTAGGTTCGGTCCCTGCCCGCCGCGGGCCCGGACGCGCGGTCCAGCCCGGCCGGCGTGCGCAAATGCACGGAAAGAAACCCGAACACGCGGGCCGTGTAGTCCGGCGGCTGCGCCGCATACAGATCGACATGCGCGGCGCGCTCGACCGGCCACAGCGCCTTGGGCGGCAGCGCCGCCGCGAAGAGGCGCTCGGTCTCCTGCCAGGTCGTGTGGTGGTCCTCGCGGCCCGAGACCAGCAGCAACGGCGCGCCGAGCTGCGCCAGCGCATCGATGGGCCGCAAGGCGTCCGCGTGCAGACCCAGGCGCAGCGGCATCTGCCACAGCAGCAAGGGCGCCAGGTGGCGGCCCGGCGGCCCCAGCACCGTCTGCATGCGGTTGGCCACCGCTTCGGCCAGCGTGGGGTACATGGACTCCAGCACCACGGCGTCGGGTGCGGGCCGCGGCTGCGCCAGTACGAAGGACGCCGCGCCCAGCGACACGCCGATGACGCCGACACGTTCGCCGGGCAGCGCGCCGCGCAGGAAGGCCAGTGCGGCCACCACGCCCGCACCCTCGCGCGCACCGAAGGTGATGCGCTCGCCCGAACTCTCGCCATGGGCCGGCAAGTCCACGAGCAGCACGGCGTGGCCCACGGCGTGCAGCGCGCGCGCGCGTGCCAGCATGTGCCGGCGGTCCGCGCGCACGCCATGCAGCAGCAGCACCGCGCCCGCACCCGGCGCACCGCGCGCGAACCAGCCCACGACCACGCCTCCGTCCTGCGTCTCAATGCGCACGGTCTGCGCGGCCAGGTCGGCGGGCGCAGCGCCGATCGCGCGCGCGGCCGGCCGCGTCAGCCACTCGCCCGCGCCCAGCACCAGCGCGGCCGCCAGCCCGCCGCCCAGCAGCACGAGCACCGCAATCAGGCGCATGGGCGACGCCATGTCCGCCGTGCGCTCGCGTGGCGCACGTCAGGCGCTCGCTTCACGCACCTGGAACACATTGCCTTCGGGATCCATGCCATCGCAGGCGCGAAAGCCGCGCGCCGCCCATTCATTGGCGGGCGGGTCCACCTGCCCGCCGAGCCGGGCGGCCTGGCTGCGCGCCGCGTCGATGCGCGCCACGGGCAGGCACAGCTTGAGCGGCGTGTCTTCGCGCCGCCGCGGCGGCTGCGTGATCTGGATCTGCTGCGCGATCTGCGGCGGGATGCCGTGGACCACGAGCTGGAAGCCGTCCTGGTCGAGCACGCGGTGGTCGGCGTCGGCATGGATCTCCACCATGTCGGCGAGCGCGCGGTAGAACTGCGCCAGGGCCGCCACGTCCTTGGCGAACACGACGCAGCTCGGTTTGGGTTGGGGTGTCATGGCGTGCTCCGTGGCGGGCCAGCTTGTAAATGTTCGGCGAGCGCGATGCGCCGGCGGATGCGCTCGGCCGCACCGGCATCGCCGGCCGCCTCGGCGCCGCGCAGCTGCGCGCCCAGCCAGGCCAGCAGCGCACGGCGCCAGCCCTGGTCCGAGGCGGCTTGCACGGCGGCCGCCACATCCGCGCCCGTGGCCAGGCCCTGGCGCAGCTGCACGGCCGTGGCGACGAGCCGCGCCAGCGGATCCTGCAGCGCGGCCGCCGGGGCGCCGCCCGCCACGCGCTGCTGCGGCGCCGGCAACAGGGCCAGTTGCTCCGGCGCGGGGCGGCCGTACAGGTAGGCGGCATAGGCCTGCTCCGGCGCCCCGGCATCCGCGGCCAGCGCGGCGTAGGCCGGGCAGCCTTCGCCGACATCCAGGCTGATCTCCAGGCTGGCCACGCGGGCCGCGCAGAGCACGAGTTCGGCACGCGCCAGCAGGGCCGGCCGGCCCGTGCGCGCGATCTCGCGGCGCGCGCGCGCCATCTCGTCCTCGGCCACCTGGGGCTCGCCGTTCAGCTGGGCGGCCACGGCGGCCTGCAGCGCGCCATGGGCATTGCCCTGCCAGTCGGGCACGGGCGGGCGCGACGCGCAGCCCGCCAGCAACAGCAGCGTCCACCACCAGGCTTTCATGGCAGCCGGATCTCCGTGTCGCGCGCGAACGGCCACTTGCGGTTGACCTCGCCCAGCAGCTGGTCCACACGGCGCAGGCTGCGCTCGACCTCGGCGCGCAGCGGCTGCAGGTCTGCGCTGGCCGTGCGCACGTTGGCGCCCACGGCCTGGGCCTCGGCCAGCACCGCGTCCACCTTTTTCAGGCTGTCGCGCGCCTCGGCCAGCAGCGCGTTGATCTGGCGCACCGTGGCCTGCGCGTCATCGACCACGCCCTTGTCGCCAAACAGCCGCTGGTCGGCCCGGCCCACGAGCTGGTCCGTGCGGCCCAGCAGCGCGTTGGCACGGTCCAGCGTGCCGAGCAGCTTCTTCGCGTTGTCTTCGCCGCCCAGCGCTGCGCCCAGCACGCCGTAGCGGCCACGCAGGCCTGCGTTCAGGCCCTCGCTGAGGCCACGCAGGTTGGCCAGGCTGGTGTCGATGTGGCCGCCCTCCTGCGTGAGGCGTTCCAGGTTGCCCACCAGCCCCTGCATGGTGGCCACCAGGCGCGGGATCTCGGCGCTCACGTCGCCGCGCAGCACGGGCCGCTCGGCGTCCGGCGGCAGCGGCGGATCGGTCAGCACGCCCGTGAAGGCGCGCAGCTTGGCCTCGCCGACCAGCCCGCGCTCCAGCGTGTAGATGCTGCTGCTGCGCAGCCAGCCGGCGTCCTTGGTCGCCACGGCGACCACGATGCGGACCTTGGCGTCCTCGGCCAGCTCGATGCGGCGCACGCGTCCGACCGGAAAGCCCGCAAAGGTGAGGTCCATGCCCACGCTCACGCCCTCGGAGTCCTCGGCCAGGAGGCGCAGTTCCTGCGTCTCCTCGAACACACCGCGCGCGTACAGCAGGTAGGCCACGGCACCGCACAGCAGCACCAGCACCAGCGCGAGCACCACGCCCGCCTTGAAGCCCACGTTGCGCGGCACATTGTTCGGCTCGTCGTTCGTCACATGTCCATCCATGGCTTACAGAAAGCGCAGTGCCAGAGAGCCTGTCTGCACCAGCACCAGCGCGGCCAGCGCACGCCGGGTCCCGCGGCGCACCGCAAAGCCGCCGGCCTGCTGCGGTGCCGTGCGCGGCTCCTGCAGCGCGCTGGCCAGCGGCGCCACCGACACCGCGAGCGCGAACAGCGCGGTCTTGAGACCCAGCGCCAGGCAGACGGCCGGGTCGAACACGCGGCCCACCATGCGCGTGTAGGCGTCGAAGCCCCAGGGCGTGAAGCCATACACGACCGTGTAGGCCAGCACCAGCGCCAGCACGCCGCTGACCACGGCCAGCGCGAGCACCGCAAAGCCCAGTGCCAGCACGCGCGGCAACAGCACCAGGTGCCACTGCGTGGCGGGCAGCGCCTGCGGCGCGAGCCCGCCGGCCGGATCGGGCGCGGGCAGCAGGTCGCCGGCCAGCGCCACGCGCAGCAGCACGAACAGCGCCGCGCCCAGCGGCACGAGTTCGAGCACGAGCACGCGCACGACCATCTCGAGCGCGAACTGCGACAGCCCGTAGCCCTGGGCCGTGACGACCAGCGCGCGGATCAGCGCCAGGCTGACCAGTGCGCTGAGCAGCGTGAACCACGACAGGGCCTGCCAGCTCGTCGCGTGCAGCAGCCGTGCCGTGGCGCCACGGCTGCGCGCCCCATGGCTGGACGGCGACAGCGCGTAGACCGCCGCGACGGCGCCGAACAGCAGCACGGCCCACCATTCGGCCAGCGTGCGCTGCACGCGGCGCCAGGGCGGCGCGGGTGGTGGCATGGAACGGGCAGGCATGGGGCCGCCCATGATAGCGAGCGCTCCCCACGCGCCCGGGCGCACCCGCACACGGCCTGGGGGTGGCGGGCCGCACTACGGCAGGGCGGCCTGCGTGGCCAGGTCCCGGGGCTGCGCGCCCGCCTCGCCCTCCAGCCAGGCCAGGAAGGCCTGCGCGGGCGCACCGGCATCGCTGGCCATGCCCGTGTAGTAGCGCTCCAGCGGCAGCCGCAGCGCCGGCAGCGGCGCCTGCAAGCGGCCGCTGGCCAGGTCCTGCACCACGGTGCTGGCCGGTGCCAGCGCCAGGCCCAGGCCGTCCAGCGCGGCCTGCAGCACGAAGTGCAGGTGGTCGAAATGCAGCCAGCCGGCGGGCTTGAGCCGCGGCGTGCCGGCCAGGCGCAGCCAGCGCGTCCAGTCTTCGGCGCGCGAGTGCGAGGCCAGCAGCACATGGGCCACGAGGTCCTGCGGCACGGCCACGGGCCGCGCGCGCAGCAGCGCGGGCGCGCCCACGACCAGGGCCGCGTCCTGCAGCAAGGGCTCGAGCCGCAGGCCCGGCGGCCAGCCCGCCAGGCCGCGCCGGATCGCGATGTCGAAGGGCTCGGCCGCGGGCGCGCCGGGCGCCACCGTGCTCGTGACGACCTGGGGCACGATCTCGGGATGCCGCGCCACGAAACCGGGCAGCCGCGGGATCAGCCAGCGCACGGCGAACGAGGGCCGCACGTTCACGCGCACGGACTGCACGGGCGCGGGCCCACGCATGGCCTGGGCCGCCAGCGCGATCTGGGCCAGCGCGGGCTCGACCTCGGCATGGAAGCGCTGGCCGGCCGGCGTCAGCAGCACCTGGCGGATGCGGCGCTCGAACAAGGGCGTGCCCAGGAAATCTTCCAGCGTGCGGACCTGCCGGCTCACGGCCCCGTGCGTGACATGCAGCTCGGCCGCCGCGCGCGTGAAGCTCAGGTGCCGTGCGGCGGCGGCGAAGACGCGCACGGCGTGCAGCGGCGGCATGCGGGAGGACATGCGTGCAATTTTCTCACGCATGCCGTGCCGCGATCTCGTTTGCCGCGGCGCGGGCGGCCGGCCACCATGGCGCCATGGACACCCCGACCACCCCCGACACCATCGCCACGCTGGACCAGCTGGAAGCCCGGCTCGGCCCGCTGGCCCCGGCCTCGGTGCACAAGGAGATCGACCACCTGCACCCGCTGTACCGCCGCTGGATCGAGGCTGCGCCGTTCGCGGTGCTGGCCACCAGCGGGCCCGGCGGGCTGGACGCCTCGCCGCGCGGCGATCCGCCCGGCTTCGCCGTGGTGCAGGACGCCAGAACCCTGCTGCTACCCGAGCGCCGCGGCAACCAGCGCGCCGACAGCCTGCGCAACATCGTCGCCGACCCGCGCGTGGCCCTGTTGTTCCTGGTGCCGGGCCTGGGCGAGACGCTGCGCGTGAACGGCAGCGCGCGCATCCGCGTGGCGCCCGACCTGCTCGCACGCTTCGCGGTGCAGGGCAGGCCGCCGTTCTGCGTGCTCGAGATCGCCGTGCAGTCGGTCTACTTCCAGTGCGCCCGCGCG
>DATKFT010000592.1:0-11381 GCA_035544335.1 Pseudorhodoferax sp. | reverse complement strand
CGTGATGCGGCCGGTCTCCAGCACATAGCCGCGCTCGGCCACGGCCAGGGCCTGGTTGGCCATCTGCTCCACGAGCAGGATGGTCACACCCTGGCTCTTGAGCCCGCGGATGATGCCGAAGATCTCCTTGACGATCAGCGGCGCCAGGCCCAGCGAGGGCTCGTCGAGCAGCAGCAGCCGCGGCTTGGCCATCAGCGCGCGCGCGATCGCCAGCATCTGCTGCTCGCCGCCCGACATGGTGCCGGCCAGTTGGTCCTGGCGTTCGCGCAGCCGCGGGAAGGCCGCGAACTGCGCCTCGATGTCGGCCTCGATCTCCGCGTGGGATGCCTTGCGGTGGTAAGCGCCCAGCACGAGGTTGTCGCGCACGCTCTGGTCGGAGAACACCTGGCGGCCCTCGGGCGACTGCGCGATGCCCAGTGCCACGCGCTGGTGGCCCGGCACGCGTGTGATGTCCTGGCCCGCGAAGCGGATGCTGCCCGCAAACGCCGGCTCCAGGCCCGAGACCGCCTTCATGAGCGTGCTCTTGCCCGCGCCGTTGCCCCCGATGATGGTGACCACCTCGCCGGCCTGCACTTCCAGCGAGATGCCCTTGAGCGCTTCGATCGCGCCGTAGCGCACTTCGAGCGCATCGATCTGCAACAGCGGCTCAGCCATGGCTGGCCTCCAGTTCCAGGTCGTCCTCGTCGGGCTCGTCCGTGCCCAGGTAGGCCGCGATCACGCGCGGGTTGTTCTGCACGGCAGCGGGCTTGCCTTCGGCGATCTTCTCGCCGTAGTCCAGCACGATCACGTGGTCGGAAATCGCCATGACCAGGTCCATGTGGTGTTCGATCAGCAGCACGGTGACGCCCAGGTCGCGGATCTTGGCGATCACGCCGACCAGGTCCTGCGTCTCCTGCGGATTCAGGCCCGCGGCCGGTTCGTCGAGCAGCAAGAGGCGCGGGTGCGTGGCCAGCGCGCGCGCGAGTTCGAGCCGGCGCTGCAGGCCATAGGGCAGGCTGCCGGCGACCTCGTCGGCCTTGTCCAGCAAGCCCAGCAGCGCGAGGATC
Organism: Pseudorhodoferax sp.; assembly: GCA_035544335.1. Classification (GTDB taxonomy): domain Bacteria; phylum Pseudomonadota; class Gammaproteobacteria; order Burkholderiales; family Burkholderiaceae_C; genus Pseudorhodoferax. Next base: position 10,335 of record DATKFT010000592.1, on the reverse strand, counting down.
TGCAAGGCCTCGTCGCGTGCCGCGCGCTCTTCGCGCTGCGCGGCGGGCAGGCCCAGCAGGCAGGCCCAGAAGCCCGCGGAGAGGTGCCGGTGCAGGCCCACCTTCACGTTGTCCAGCACCGACATGTCGTTGAACAGCTTGAGGTTCTGGAAGGTGCGGCCCAGGCCCAGCGCGCAGATGCGCCAGGGCGCCATCTGCACGATGCTTTTGCCCGCGAAGTCGATGCGGCCGCGGTCCGGCGGCACGATGCCCGACAGGATGTTGAGCAGCGTGGTCTTGCCCGCGCCGTTGGGGCCGATCAGCGAATGGATGTGGCCGGTCTTGAGCTGCAGATCGATGTTGTTGGTCGGCACCACGCCGCCGTACGCCTTGTGCACGCCCTGGGTCTGCAGCAGCGCCTGCTCGGCCGGCAGCCGCTCGCCGGCCTGCAGCTTCCAGGCCTGCGTGGGCGCAGGCAGCGCGGGCCGGCGTGCGAGCGCGGGCACCAGCTTCTTCGCGAGCCGGCCCAGCGCGCCGGACAGGCCGTCGGGCATGGCGTACAGCGCGAACAGCAGCAGCGCGCCGTAGGTGAAGTGCTGGGCCGTGGGCCAGCGTGCGAGGAAGGCGTCGAGCAGCGTCAGCACGATGGCGCCCACCAGCGGCCCGTAGACCGAGCTGCCGCCGAACAGCACGATCAACAGGAAGAAGATCGACAGGTTGAAGTTGATGAAGTCCGAGTTGATGTACTGGTTCTGCTGCGCGATCAGCGCGCCGGCCAGGCCGCAGGTCACGGCGCTGATCACGAAGGCCAGCACCTTGAACCGGTAGACCGACACGCCCACGCTCTCGGCCGCCACCTCGGCCGTGTTGACGGCCATGAACGCGCGGCCGTACTTGCCATTCAGCAGCGCGCGGATCGTCAGGTTCGCCACGATGCCCAGCGTGCCGACGAACCAGACCCACTGGCTGTCGTTGAGCGCGCTGCCGCCGATCGAGGGCGGCACCACGCCGTAGATGCCGGCCTGGCCGCCGAACAGGTTCTGCCATTCCGACACCACCTTCTCGACCACGATGCCGAAGCCGATCGTGACCATGGCCAGCGCGGGCCCGCGCACGCGCAGCGCGGGCAGCGCGATCAGCACGCCGAACAGGCCGGCCATGGCGCCGGCGGCCACGAAGGCCAGCCAGGGGTTCCAGCCCAGCCGCGCCGTGAGCAGTGCGGCCGTGTAGGCACCCACCGCGTACAGGCCGGCGTGGCCCAGCGACTTCTGGCCCGTGTGGCCGACCAGCACGTTGAGCCCCGCGGCGGCCAGGTAGTTCACGCCGATCAGGAACAGCACCTTGAGGTAAAAGCCGTTGGTGACCAGCACGGGCGCCAGCGCGACGCCGGCGATGGCGAGCAGCACGCCGATGGCATGTCCTTTGCCGAACTGCATCAGACCTTCTCCACCAGGCGGCGGCCCAGCAGGCCTTCGGGTTTCAGAACCAGCACCAGGATGATCAGCAGGAAGATGCTGATCTCGCGCAACTCGGCCTGCCAGAGCCCGACCAGGGCTTCGATGAGCCCGAGCAGGAAGCCGCCCAGCATGCAGCCGCGCGCGTTGTTGAGCCCGCCCACGATGGCGGCCGAAAAGGCCTTGAGCGCGAGCGTGAGGCCCATGAACACCGAGGCCGTGGTGATGGGCGCGATGAGCAGGCCCGCCAGGCCCGCCAGCGCCGAGCTGACCACGAAGGCCAGCACCACGATGGCCGAGACGTTGATGCCCATCAGCGTGGCGGCCGGGCCGCTGTGCGCGACCGCGCGCACGGCCTTGCCGATCCGGGTCTTGCGCATCACGAAATCGAGGCAGACCATGACCGCGATGCTGGCCACGAGCACCAGGATCTCCTGCGGCAGCACGCCGGCGCCGCCGATGCGGATCACGTCGTTGCCCAGCGGCGAGGGCATGACCAGCGGGGCCGGGCCCCAGATGGCCAGCGCCGTGTTCTGGATGATGATGCCGAAGCCGATCGTGCTCATGACCCAGGCCAGGCCGCCCTGGCCCACGAAGGGCTTGACGGCCGCGTGGTAGAGCAGGACGCCCAGGGCGCCCAGCACGACGATGGAGATGGCCAGGGCCGCCAGGTAGCGGCCCGGCGTGACCTCGATGGCCGACAGCGCGCCCGTGATGGGCTTGCCGGCCAGCAGCAGCACGGCCGAGACGGACACGTAGGCGCCCGCCACCAGGAACTCGCCCTGGCCGAAGTTGAAGGTCTTGGTCGTGTTGTGGGTGATGTTGAAACCCAGCGCGACCAGCGCGTAGATGCTGCCCAGCGCCAGGCCGCTGAAGACTGCTTGCAGGAGTGAGGCGCTCATGGTTGCTCGTTGGTGACCGCGCGAAAACGAAGGCCCACGCCGGATGGCGTGGGCGTGGCCGCCCGCCAGGGGCTGGTCAAGCGGCTGATGAGGGGCTTACTTCTTGAGGTCGGCCGGCGTCAGCGCCTTGGTGTACTGGTCTTCGTAGCGGGCGGGGGCGCCGTTCTTCCAGCGGGCCAGGTAGAAGTCGGCCACCGACAGGCCTTCGTGCGCGGTCTTGGTGAAGGGCTTGTTGTAGGTCTTGATCACGCCTTCCACGCCGGTCACGTTCTCCAGTGCCGCGGCGACCTTCTCGCCGTCCGTGCTGTTGGCCAGCTTCATGGCCGCTGCGATCAGCATGACCGAGTCGTAGGCCTGGGCCGAGCACGGGAAGGTGGTCAGCGTGGGGAAGTTCTTGCGCACGCGCTCGCCCAGGGCCTTGGTCTTGGCGTTGGTGTCTTCGGTGGTCGACGCGGCCAGGATCAGGTGCTCGGACAGCTTCTCGCCCGCCATCTTGGGCAACAGCGAGGACAGGTTGCCCCAGGTGCCCAGCGTGACCGGCATGTAGTTGATCTTCTCCATGCTGCGCAGCACCTGGGCCGTGCCGTCGGCGATGCCGTAGATGATCACGGTGTCGGCGCCGGCGGCCTTGATCTTGGACAGCTGCGAGGTGATGTCGGTGTCCTTGGGGCCGTACTTCTCGGTCGCCACGGGCGTCACGCCGTGCAGCGCCAGGATGTCGGTGGCGTCCTTGATGCCGCCCTGGCCGTAGCCCGTGGAGTCGGCCAGGATGGCGATCTTCTTGTCCTTGGAGGCCTTGACAGCGTAGGCGCCCAGCAGCGCCACCTGTTCGCGGTCGACCATGGACACGCGGAACAGGTAGTTCTGCGGCTCTTTGGCGTAGCGCGTGGTGATCTCGGTGGCGGTGCCGATGGGCACGACCACGGGGATCTTCTTCTGCTGGGGCAGGTGCAGCCAGGCCAGCGCATTGCCCGAGTTGGCCGGGCCGACGACTGCGGACACCTTCTCGGCGTCGATGAGCTCGGTCATGTTCTGGATGGCCTTGGGCGGCGTGCCCTGGTCATCGCGGATCACGCCCACGACCTTGCGGCCCATGATGCCGCCGGCCTTGTTGATGTCCTCGATCGCGGCCTCGAAGCCCCAGCGGCCCGCGATGCCCAGTTCGGCCACGCCGCTGGCGGACTGGTCCGCCGTGTAGCCGATCTTGATGTCCTGGGCGTAGGCGGCGGCGCCGGCCCACAGGGACCCGGCGATGGCGCCGGCAACGGCGAGCTTGGCGAAACGCGGAATCGATGACATGCAGGTCTCCTTCAATGACGATGTGGACGGGGCCGGTGCTTCTGGCGGCGCCGGTGCTGCGATCGACTGTAGGACAACTGTATCCATCCAAAGAGGTACAGTTTGTCGAGACAGCGGCGGGCGGGACTCGGGTCAACCCTGATCTTTGCCCAGGATCAGATCGGCCGCCTTCTCCGCGATCGCCATGGTCGGTGCGCCCGTATTGCCCGAGGGCATGGCGGGCATGATGGATGCGTCGGCCACGCGCAGGCCCGCCAGGCCGTGCACGCGCAGCTGCGCGTCGACCACGGCACCGGGGTCGCTGGCCGGCCCCATGCGGCAGCTGCCCATGAAGTGCCAGGCCGTGCCGCCGCGCTGGCGCGCGTGCTCGAGCAGGGCCTCGTCGCTGCTCGCGTCGGCTTTGGGCGCCTCGTCGGCCTGCACATAGGGCGCCAGCGGCGGGCTGTGCAGCAGCCGGCGCGCCAGCCGCAGCGCATCGACGAGCACCTGGCGGTCGCGCGCGTCGTCCAGGTAGTTGGGCTGGATCTCGGGCGCGGCGAACGGGTCGCTCGAGCGCGCGTGCACGAAGCCGCGGCTGTGCGGGCGCAGCTGGTAGACCCCGAGCGTCATGCCCGGAAAGCTGTCGAGCCGGCCGGCGATGCCCGAGGCGTAGCTGCCTGGCGAGAAGTGGAACTGCAGGTCTTCGCTGTCCACCTCGGGCCGCGAGCGCGCGAAGGCGTAGGCGACCGAGGGGCTGATGGCCAGCACACTGGGCCGGCCCAGCGCCCAGCGCGCGATCTGGCCCCAGAGCGGCAGTCCGCGTGCCGTGCGGTTGATCGTCTCCACGCCCTGCACGCGCACGACGGAGCGCACCATGAAGTGGTCCTGCAGGCCCTCGCCCACGCCGGGCAGCGCATGCTGCAGCCCGATGCCCAGCGACTGCAGCAGCGCGGGCGCGCCCACACCCGAGAGCTCCAGCAGCTTGGGGCTGTTGAGCGCGCCCGCGCACAGCACGACCTCGTGCCGGGCGCGAACCAGGTGCTCGGGCGCGCCCGGGCCGGTGCGCCAGCGCACGCCCACGGCACGCCGGCCCTCGAAGACGATGGCCTGTGCGTGCGCATGGGTGCGCACCGTGAGGTTGGGGCGGCGCAGCGCCGGCCGCAGGAAGGCCTTGGCCGCACTGACGCGCCAGCCCTTGTGGATCCAGCGCTGGTAGTAGCCCGCGCCGCCCTGCTGGCCGCAGTTGTAGTCGTGCTGGCGCGGCACGCCCAGCAGATCGGCCGCGCCGGCGATAAAGGCGTCGCACAGCGGATGGCGCCAGTCGCAGTCGGTGATGGGCAAGAGGCCCTCACCGCCGCGCCAGTGCGCATCGAAGGCGCCGATGCGGCGCTCGGTGCGCTTGAACAGCGGCAGCAGCGCGGCATGGTCCCAGCCCGGATTGCCGGCCGCAGCCCAGGCGTCGTAGTCGGCCGGCACGCCGCGCGTGTAGTTGAAGCCGTTGATCGCGCTGGAGCCGCCCAGCGTGCGGCCGACCTGCACCGTGACCTCGCGGCCGGCCGTCCAGTGCGTGGGCGCGGTCTTGAAGGGCCAGGTGTAGCGCGGGTCGTAGCCGACCTTGATGAAGCCCGCCGGGATGTGGATGAAGGGGTTGCGGTCGGGTGGGCCGGCCTCGAGCAGGCAGACCGTGAAGCGGCCGTCCGCGCTGAGTCGGTTGGCCAGCAGGCAGCCGGCTGCGCCGGCGCCCACGATGACGTAGTCGTAGCTGTCTTGCATCTGCGCTTGTCTCCTGGGCCGGCCTACACTGCGCCGGATTTTTTCTGTCCGAAGACCATACCACCGCGCATGGACCTGCCTTTGATCACCGGCTGGGCGTTCTACGCCACGGCCATTCCGGCCGTGCTGTTGCTGGGGCTGTCCAAGAGCGGCTTCGGCGCCGGCCTGGGTTCGCTGGCCGTACCGCTGATGGCGCTGGCCATTCCGGTGCCGCAGGCCGCAGCGCTGCTGATGCCTGTACTGCTGTTGTGCGACATCCTGAGCGTGGCCGCGTTCCGGCGCGACATCGACAAGGCCTTGCTGTGGCTGCTGATCCCGTTCGGTCTGCTGGGCACCCTGGTCGGCACGCTGCTGTTCCGCGTGCTGGATGCGCGCACCGTGGCCACGCTGGTGGGCGTGTTCACGCTGCTGTTCCTCGCGCAGCGCTGGCTGTTTGCGCCGCGCGCGGACAGTCCACCACCGCCGCGCTGGGCCGGCCGCGTGCTGGCCACGGTCTCGGGCTTCACGAGCTTTGTCTCGCACACGGGCGGGCCGCCGCTCAATGCCTACGTGATCCCGCTGCGGCTGGCGCCCGTGCAGTTCGCGGCCACGATGGCCGTGTTCTTCTTCTGCATCAACCTGGCCAAGTGGCTGCCGTACGCCTGGCTGGGCCTGTTCGATGCGCGCAACCTGGCCACCTCGGTGCTGCTGCTGCCATTCGCACCGGTCGGGGTCTGGGCCGGCGTGCGCTTTGCGCGGCGCGTGTCGCCGACACTGTTCTACCGGCTCATCAACCTCGGCATGCTGTTGACGGGCCTCAAGCTGCTCTGGGACGGGCTGCGCTGACCACTTGCCACCGAGGAGTTCCATGGACATTGCCCAAGCTGTTGCCCGCCGCGCCTCGGTGCGCGCCTTCCTGCCCCGAGACGTCCCACGGGCGACGCTGCGCGCCCTGCTCGAAGGCGCTGCCCAGGCACCGTCCGGCGGCAATCTGCAACCCTGGCGCGTGCACGTGCTGACGGGCACCGCGCTGGCAGCGCTCCAGCAGCGCGTGCGCCAGGCCATCGTCGAGGGGCCGCCGCAGACGCCCGAATACCCGGTCTACCCGGAGCGGCTCTGGGAGCCCTACCGCCAGCGGCGGCGCGCCGCGGGCGCCGAGCGCTTCGCTGCCCTGGGTGTCGCCGACAAGGACCCCGGCGCGCAGCGCGAGATGTTGCTGCGCAATGCGGCTTTCTTCGGTGCGCCGGTCGGTTTGTTCTTCTGCGTCGACCGGCGCTTCGCTGCGCCGCAATGGTCGGACCTGGGCATGTACATGCAGACCCTGATGCTGCTCGCGGTGGCCCAAGGCCTGGACACCTGCCCGCAGGAGGTCTGGTCGAACTGGCCGGACACGTTGCGCGCGCATCTGGGGCTGGACGACGACCACATGGTGTTTGCCGGCATGTCGCTGGGTTACCGCGACCCCGACAGCCCTCTCAACGCGTTCCGCACGGGGCGCGCTCCGGTGGACAGCTTCGTGACCTGGCACGGCTGCACCGGCTGAAGGGCTGCCGGGCCGTCGGTTCAGGCGCCGCCGGGGTAGGTGCCCTGGTACCCCAGCGCGCGCGACATCTGCGCGCCGCATTCGCGCACCAGGTCGACGAAGCGCTGCACGTTGCGCTCGTAGCGCGCGGTCGGCCCGGCCATGCCCACCGCCGCGTGCAGCCGGCCGTCGCTGCCGAACACGGGCGCCGAGACGCCGGTCGCGCCTTCGATGGATCCGCTGCTGCACGCGCAGCCCTCGGCCTGGATCTGGCGGAAGGCCTGCTGCAGCCCCTTGCGGCTCGTGAGCGTGTGGGCCGTCACGGCGTCGAGCCGAGTGGCGTCCAGGTAGCGCCGCTGCTGCTCGGGCGTGGCGAAGGCCAGCATGGTCAGGCCCAGCGAGGTCGAGTACAGCGGCCGGTGCGCGCCGACGTTGGCCGAGTAGCGCAGCCAGCTGCTCGCCTCGATCACGTCCACATAGACCAGCTGGCTCCAGTCCTCGGCCGGCACGCCCACCATCACCGTTTCTTCGCAGGCCTTGTGCAGCTGCGCGAGCCAGGGCCGCACATTGCCCGGGAAACCGTCCGTGCGCTGGATCAACGCGGCCAGGCTGTGCGTCTCCTGCCCCAGGCGGTGGTGGCCGTTCTCCGAGATCACGTAGCCGCCTGATTCCAGCGCGCGCAGCAGGCTGAACAGGCTGGTCTTGGGCAGCCGCAACGCCTCGCTGAGCTGGGCCAGCGACAGGCCCTCGCGGTGCTGGGCCAGCGCGGCGATGACCTGCATGGCACGCAACGGTGCGCGCGGTGGGGCGGCGCGCTCGCCTTCGTCGTCGGAAAAGCTGCTGGACATGGGCTCGGCTCGCATCGCTGCGCATTATCCGGGCCCTGCCGCGGGCTCGGGACTTACCCGCAGGCCGGTTGACGGTGCCGGGCGCCGGTTCTCATAATTCTGATATGAAAACGAATGTTCCGATATCAGAACAACTCGGAAGCCATCCCGCCCATGGCTCGGCGCACGTGGTGCGCATCGGTTGCGGTTCCGGCTTCTGGGGCGATACGCCCGAGGGGGCGCGCCAGCTGATCGCGCATGGCGGCATCGACTACCTGGTCATGGACTACCTGGCCGAGATCACGATGTCCATCCTGGCGCGCATGCGCCAGCGCCAGCCCGAGCTGGGCTATGCCACGGACTTCGTCTCGCAGCTGATCGTCCCGCATGCGCGGGCGCTGGCCGCGCAGCGCATCCGGCTCATCGTCAATGCCGGCGGCGTGAATCCCGCGGGCTGCAAGGCGGCCGTGGAGCGCGCGCTGGCCGCGCAGGGCGTGCAGCTGCGCGTGGCGGCCGTGCTCGGCGACGACGTGCTGCCCCAGCTCGGCCGGCTTGGTGCGCAGAGCACGCGCGAGATGTTCAGCGGCGCGCCGCTGCCGCCGGCCCTGGTGTCGGCCAACGCCTACCTGGGGGCCTTCCCGATCGCGCAGGCGCTCGCGCAGGGCGCCGACATCGTGATCACGGGCCGCTGCGTGGACAGCGCCGTGGCGCTGGGTCCGCTGATCCATGCGTTCGGCTGGACGCCCGCGCAGCACGACCTGCTGGCGGCCGGCTCGCTGGTCGGCCATGTGCTGGAGTGCGGGCCACAGGCCACGGGCGGTTTCGCGACCGACTGGCGCGACATCCAGCAGGGCTGGGCCGACATCGGTTTTCCGATCGCCGAGTGCCGGGCCGACGGCAGCTTCGTGCTGACCAAGCCCGCGGGCACGGGCGGCGCCGTCACGGTGCAGACCGTGTCGGAACAGATCACCTACGAGACCGGCGACCCGTGCGCCTACGTGCTGCCCGACGTGGTCTGCGACTTCTCGCGCGTGCAGGTGCGCCAGGAGGGGCCGGACCGCGTGGCCGTGCAGGGCGCGCGCGGCCGCGCGCCCACGCCGCACTACAAGGTCAGCGCCACGCACGCCGACGGCTTTCGTTGCATGGCCACGCTGCTCGTGCGGGGCATCGACGCGCCGGCCAAGGCGCAGGCGGTGGCCCAGGCCATCCTCGCCCGCACGCGCAGGCTGATGCAGCGCGAGGGCCATGCCGACTACACCGAGACCTCCATCGAGCGGCTCGGCACCGAAGACGCCTACGGCCCGCACGCCCGGCCCGGTGCCCAGGCCACGCGCGAGGTGGTGCTCAAGCTCGGCGTGCGGCATGCGGATGCGCGTGCGCTGGAGATCTTCGCGCGCGAGATCTTCCCGACCTCCACGAGCACCGTGCAGGGCCTGGCCGGCGTGTTCGGCGGCCGGCCCAAGGTGCAGCCCGTCGTGCGCCTGCACTCCTTCCTGGTCGACAAGCAGCTGCTGCCGCTCACGCTGGACATGGACGGCGTGCAGCAGCCCGTGGCCGTGGCGCCCGGCGAGCCGCTGCCGCCCGCGCGGCCGGACGCGCCCACGCCCAATGCATCCGATGCGCCCGTGCCCGCCGGCCCGACCCTGCGCGTGCCGCTGGTCGCGATCGCCTATGCGCGCAGCGGCGACAAGGGCGACATGTCCAGCATCGCCGTGCTGGCGCGGCGGCCCGAGTTCGTGCCGCTGCTGCGCGCGCAGCTCACGGCCGAGGCCGTGCGCGCGCACCTGGCCCATCTGGTGCACGGCCGTGCCGAGCGCTTCGAGTGGCCGGGCCTGCACGGCTTCAATTTCCTGCTGCACGAGGCCCTGGACGGCGGTGGCGTGGCCTCGCTGCGCTATGACCCGCAGGGCAAGGCCCATGCGCAGCTGCTGCTGGACCTGCCGGTCGAGATTCCGCTGGCCTGGCAGGCGTGCGGATGGGTGCAGGCATGAGCACCGCCGGGCCGCCCCAAGGTGCTCAGCACCGCAGCGCGCAGCGCGAAGGGTCGTCAGCGAGCGGCCCGCTGCAGGGCCTGCGCGTGATCGACATGACGGCGGTGCTCATGGGCCCCTACGGCACGCAGTGGCTGGGCGACATGGGCGCCGACGTGGTCAAGATCGAGGCGCCCGAGGGTGATGTGGTGCGCGGCATCGGGCCGGCGCGCCATGCCGGCATGGGGCCGATCTTCCTGAACACCAACCGCAGCAAGCGCAGCCTGGTGCTGGACGTCAAGCAGCCCGCCGGTCGCGCCGCGCTGCTGCGCCTGGTGGCCGGTGCCGACGTGTTCGTCTACAACGTGCGCCCGCAGGCCATGGCGCGGCTGGGCCTGTCCTACGAGGTGCTGGCCGAGGCCAATCCGCGCATCGTCTACGCCGGCGTGTTCGGCTACGGGCAGGACGGGCCCTACGCGGCCCGGCCCGCCTACGACGACCTGATCCAGGGCGCCGCCACGCTGTCGGCCCTGTTCGCGCGCGCCACGGGCGGGCCGCCGCAGTACGTGCCGGCCGCCATCGTGGACCGCATCACGGGCCTGGCCGCGGTCGGCGCCATCCTCGCGGCCGTCCACGAGCGCCAGCGCAGCG
>DATKFT010000591.1:0-1852 GCA_035544335.1 Pseudorhodoferax sp. | reverse complement strand
GCGAACTGTCCGCCAAACACGCCCCTCATCGCGGCTTCGCGGCGAGGGCGGACTTCCACGATTCCGAGCACCCCCGGTCCCGCCGTCCTGGCGTGGCGCCGGCCCATTGCACGAGGTGATGCCCATGTTGGACAAATTGACCGGCACGCTGGACTTCCAGGCCCGCGCGCTGCTGCTGCGCTCGGAACGCCAGCGCACGATCGCAAGCAACATCGCCAACGTGGACACCCCGGGCTTTGTCGCACGCGACTACAAGTTCGGCGATGCGCTGCGCAGCGTCATGAGCGGTGACAAGGGCTACGTGGTCTCCACCGCGCAGGCGCGCCCGCAGAGCGGCCATCTGCCGTTCTCGCGCATTGGCGAGCTCTCCGGCTCCAACAGCCCCGAACTCGGCTACAGCGTGCAGGCGCAGCCCAACCTGGACAACAACACCGTGGACCTGGACCGCGAGCGCGCCAACTTCGTGGACAACACCGTGCGCTACGAGGCCGCGCTGCGCTTCATCAACGGCCAGGCCAAGACCATGCTCACGGCCATCCAGGGCCAATGACATGGGCACCGCCGCTGCGCGCGTGCAGCGCCCACCGCGCCGCCTGAGCCACGGCCCTACCGCCTGACAAGGAGCACCCCATGTCCATGTTCTCGATCTTCGGCGTCTCCGGCAGCGGCATCAGCGCGCAATCGCAGCGCCTGAACGTCGTGGCCAGCAACCTGGCCAACGTCGACGCGGTCGCCGGGCCGGACGGCCAGCCCTACAAGGCCCGCCAGGTCGTGTTCCAGACCACGCTGATGGGTGCGGACAGCGCCGCCGGCGTGGCCGTGCGCGAAGTGACCAACAGCGAGGCCCCGGCGCGCAAGGTGCTGGATCCCAACCACCCGCTGGCCGATGCCGAGGGCTATGTGACGCATTCCAACGTCAATGCGGTCGAGGAGATGGTCAACATGATCTCGGCCTCGCGCTCCTACCAGAACAACGTGGAAGTCATGAACACGGCCAAGACCCTGCTGCTCAAGACGCTGCAGATGGGCCAGTGAGCACGGCTCCGCGCAAAACCACCAGGACCCCAGCACCATGGCCATCAGCAACGATCTCCTGAACTCCGTCAACGGCACCTCCTCGGGCAGTGGCAGCAGCGGCGCCAGCGGCGCGAGCAAGAACGACTCCAGTGCGCAGGCCGTCCAGGACCGCTTTCTCAAGCTGCTCGTCGCGCAGCTGAACAACCAGGATCCGATGAACCCGCTGGACAACGCGCAGATGACCTCGCAGATTGCCCAGCTCAACACCGTCACCGGCATCGAGAACCTCAACGCGACGGTCAACACCGTGCTGTCGCAGATGGCGTCCATGCAGGTGCTGCAGGGCGCGGCCATGGTCGGCCACGACGTGCTGACGCCGGGCTCGTCGCTGCAGGTCAGCGAGGACGTGGGCCGCGGAGCGTTCGACCTGGCTGCCAACGCCGACAGCGTGAAGGTGCAGGTGCGCACCGCGGGCGGCACCCTCGTGGACACCATCGACATGGGCGGCCTCGACGCCGGCCGCCACTCCTTCGAATGGGACGCGTCGAAGTATGCGGGCGGCGAAGCGCTGACGTTCTCCGTGGTGCCCACGGCGAACAAGGTGGCGGTCACGGCCACCGCGTTGCAGCGTTCGCGCGTCGAATCCGTCAGCAACGACAACAACGTGCTGACGCTGCAGCTGGCCGGCGGCAAGTCGGTTCCCTACAGCGGCGTCACCGCCATCCTCTGAAACCCCAACGCCTCAGGAGTCCTCCATGAGCTTCCAACAAGGCCTGTCCGGCCTGAACGCCGCCAGCAAGAACCTGGATGTGATCGGCCACAACATCGCCAACGC
>DATKFT010000590.1:0-8502 GCA_035544335.1 Pseudorhodoferax sp. | reverse complement strand
AAGCCCGCGCCCGCGCAGACCGACGCCCAGGGCAAGGCCGGCATCCCGGTCGTGGGCGGTCTGCAGGTCATCTCGGTCACGCACAAGCTGGTGCCCAGGAACGAGCCGCGCACGGACCAGCTGGCCTACACGGCGAATCTTGTGATCGATGTGAAATGACGGCCTCGTCCGGCATGGGCTGCCGAGCGCCCCTCGGCCGAGCGCAGCGACGGCCTGAGCGCCAGGCCGAGCGCAGCGATGGCCCGAATGTCTCCCTCCCCTGTGCCCCTGCCGAGGAGCGCAGTGCCATGGGCTGCGCGGGGAACCTCGCGCTTCAATGTCTGACCCATCGTGCCTGTCTGAGCGGAATGAGCGCAGCGAATGCAGCGAGTTGCACGATGCAGCCCATGGCGCGAGCACCGCAGGTTGCCTGGAGCGCAGCGGAAGGACAGGGGCACCGGGGTCGCCTTCTTTTGCTTCCTTTTCTTGGCGAAGCAAGAAAAGGGAGTCGGGGTGTGGGGATGAAGTCCCCACCTCGGGACGTCGATCAGACCCAGTTGTCGATAGAAAACACTGCGTTCGCGCAAGCACCTGGAGCCGGGATGTGCCCCCGGCAGTGCAGTCACTTTCTCTTGTTTCTGCCCAAGAGAAAGATACCCAAAGAGAAAGCGACCCCGGTGCCCCCGTCCCTGCGCTGGCGCTCCGGGCAACCTGTGGTGCTCGCGGCCTGGGCGCATCGTGCAACTCGCTTCGTTCACTGCGGGAACGTAGCTCGAACAAGCACGATGAGTCAGATGTTGAAGCGCGAGGTTCCCCGCGCCGCCCAGTCCACTGCGCTCCTCGGCGTGGGCACAGGGGCCCCGGGAGCGGGGTCACGATCCGGGCCATCGCTGCGCTCGGCCCCCCAGCTTCGCGCGCTGCACGCAGCGCACAACACCGCGGGCCACTGAGATGCGCCCAAAACTTTCCCTTCTCCTCTGGCTGGCCGCCCTGCTCGCCCTGCTGCCGGCCACCGGCGCGTTCGCGCACGAAGTCCGCGAGCAGGTCCAACCAACCCAGGCCACGCTGGTCCAGCTGTCCTATGCCGACGACGAGCCCTTCGCGTTCGAGCGCTACGAGCTGTTCGCCGAGGGCGTGGAACGCCCCGTGCAGACCGGCCTGACCGACGCCAGGGGCCGCGTCGTGTTCCTGGCCGACGGCCAGCCGCGCTGGCGGCTGCGCAGCTTCTCGTCCGACGGCCATGGCGTGGACTTCCGCTTCGAGGTGCAGGCCGATGCCACGACCGCCGCCACGGTGGCAGCGCCCGCAAGCGCGCCAGGCCGCCTGGCGCGCACCGCACTGGGCCTGGCGGCCATCGCCGCGCTGTATGGCATGCTGCGCTGGTGGCTGCGCCGGCGCCAACGCAAGCCACCTGCCCCCTGAGCCATGCACATCCCCGACGGCTTTCTGTCGCCCCAGACCTACCTGCCCGCCTATGCCCTGGCCGCGGGGGCCTGGTGGTGGGCCGCGCGCGGTGTCGCCACGCGGCTCGACGAGCAGACCGTGCCGCAACTGGCCGCGCTCACGGCGCTGAGCTACGGCCTGGGGCTGGTCATGCTGCCCATCCCGGGCGGCACCTCGGGCCACCTGGTCGGCGTGGCGATGCTCGCGCTGCTGTTCGGCACGCGGCTGGCCTTCCTGGCCTACAGCCTCGTGCTGCTGCTGCAGTCGCTGCTGTTCGGCGCGGGCGGCATCACGGCGCTGCCCGTCAACGCGCTCGCGCTGGGCCTGGCCGGTGCCACCGTGGCCGTGGGCGTGTTCCACGCGCTGCGGCGCTGGCACGAGGACGCGGCCGTGGCGCTGGCGGCCTGGTGTTCGGTCATGGTCTCGGCCGCGCTCGTGGGCGGCGTGCTGGGCCTGCAGCCCCTCATCGCGCAGCGGCCCGACGGCACGCCGCTGTTCTTCCCGTTCGGCCTGTCCATCGTGCTGCCCGCCGTGCTGCTGCCGCATGTGCTCGTGGGCCTGGGCGAGGCCGCGCTGACAGTCGCCGTGTGGCGCTTCGCGCGCCGGCGCCAGTGGGTGCGGGCATGAGCGCGCGACGCGCCCAGGCCTGGCTGGCGGCCTACCTCGCGGCCGTGGTCAGCGTCACCTTCGTGCACGATGCACGCGCGCTGGCGGGCGGCCTCGCGCTGGCCCTGCTGCTGAGCGGCGCCCAGCGCTGGACGCTGCTCGCGCGCACGCTACGCGCGGTGCTGCTGTTCAACCTCGGCGTGAGCCTGGGCTATGCGCTGCTGGCCTGGTGGCAGCAGCGCCTGCAGCTGTCGGTGCTCGTGCTGCTGAACCTGCGCGTGCTGCTGCTCGTGTACCTGGGTTTCTGGTGCGTGGCGCGCGTGAACCTGCTGCAGGCGCTGGCCTTCTCGCCCACCCTGTCCTTCGTCGCCACGCTGGCGGCCGGCCAGGTGGCCGCGTTCACGCGCGTGCTGCAGGACTTCCGGCTGGCCTTCACGAGCCGCACGCCGGGCCCGGCCCGGCTCGACGACCGGCTGCGCCACGCCGGCGCGCAGGCCGCCCACCTGCTGGACCGCAGCGTGGCCCAGGCCGCCGAGTCGGCCATGGCCATGCGCTCGCGCGGCTGTTTCGAGGAACCCCATGGCCAGGATTGAACTGGAGCAGGTCGCGGTGGGCTGGCCCGGCCAGCCGCCCGCAGTGGACGGGCTTTCGCTCACGATCGCGCCGGGCGACAAGCTCGTGCTGCTGGGCGCCAACGGCTGCGGCAAGTCCACGCTGCTCAAGCTGCTCAACGGCCTGGTGTTCGCAAGCGCCGGCCAGTGCCGCTACGACGGCGTGGAACTCACGCCCGCCAAGCTGCGCGAGCGCGGGTTCGCGCGGCGCTTCCGCCAGGAGGTGGCCCTGCTGTTCCAGCAACCCGACGCGATGCTGTTCAACCCCACGGTGCTCGACGAGATCGCCTACGGCCCGCGCCGCCTGGGCCTGCCCGACGCCGACGAGCGCGCACGCGCACAGGCCGGCGCGCTGCGGCTGGACGCGCTGCTCGACAAGCCGCCGTTCCAGCTGTCGGGCGGCGAGAAGCAGAAGGTCGCGCTGGCCGCCGTGCTCGTGCTGCAGCCGCGCGTGCTGCTGCTCGACGAGCCCACGGCCAACCTCGACCCGCGCACGGCCGGCTGGCTGGCCGAACACCTGCTGGACACGACCGCCACCGTGGTCACGAGCACGCACGACCTCGCGCTGGCCGACGAGCTCGGCGACCGCTGCCTGGTCTTCGGCCCGGGCTGGTTCCATGCCGCGCCCGTGCACGCCGTGCTGGCCGACCTGCCGCTGCTGGAGTCCGCGGGCCTGGCCCACCGGCACCGGCACCGCCATGGCCAGCGCGAGCACGGCCACCTGCACGCGCACCACGGACCCGGCGCGCACCGGCACCTCGGCGAGCCCGACGGGGCGCCGCCGCTGGCGCCGCGGCGCACGGGGGGCTAGTCTCCGCTGGGCCTCATACGGCTTTGCATTCGAGCGTAGAACAAGGCGGGAGCCGAAGACAGTGCTGTAGCACGGCGAGGCGAACCAACGCAGTTATGCGTTTGAAGGCAAAGCCGTATCAGCCCAGCACCAGGTGCCGCCCGAACTGCTCCGCCAGGTAGGCCTCCCCGCGTTCGAGCACGAAGTAGCGGAAGGCCTCGGCCGCGGGCGAGAGCAGCTTGCTCAGCGTGTGCACCACGTTCCAGGCGCGCAGCACGGGCGCGCCCTGCACGTCGAGCAGCGCGATGAGCCGGTTGTCCAGCTCCAGCCCCAGCGTGTGCAGCGACAGAAAGCTCATGCCCATGCCGGCCATCACGGCCTGCTTGATGGTCTCGTTGCTGGCCATCTCCATGCTCACGCGCAGCTGCACGTTGGCGTCGGTCAGGAAGCGCTCCATCGCCGCGCGCGTGCCCGAGCCCGGCTCGCGCACGATGAAGTCCTGCTCGGCCAGGGCCTGCACGGGCAGCGGCGTCACGCGCGCGAGCGGGTGGTCGGCCGCGGCCACGAACACGTGCGGATGCGCGGCAAAGGGCTCGGCGCGCGTGGCCAGCTCCTTGGGCGGGCGGCCCATCACCGCGATGTCCACCTCGTTGGCATGCAGCATGCGCACGAGCTGCTCGCGGTTGCCCACGGCCAGCCGGATCTCCACGCCCGGGTGCTCGCGCCGGAACGCGGCCAGCAGGTGCGGCAAAAAGTACTTGGCCGTGCTGACCATGCCGATCGACAGCGTGCCCGCCTCCAGCTTCTGCAGCCGCGCGGCCGTGTCCTCGGCGTCCTTGAGCGTAGCCAGGATGCGGCGCGCGTGCACGAGCATGTACTCGCCCACCGTGGTCAGCGCGACCTGGCGGCCGTTGCGCTCGAACAGCGGCAGGCCCACATGGCCCTCCAGCTCCTTGACCTGCATGGTCACGGCCGGCGGCGTCAGGTGCAGCGCCTGGGCGGCGCGCGCAAAGCTCAGGTGGCGGGCGACCTCGCTGAACACGCGGAGCTGGCGGAAGGTGGCATTGCGCATGGTGTGTTGGTCTCCACACGCCATTAAGCAACAACTGAACCCAGCCCAAAGAACTTCTGAATTTACGAAAGACAGACCGCTTCCTACATTGGCTCCACCGCAGATCCACGACCTTGCAGGAGCCCCATGCAGACCACAGCCAACGCCGACAGCACCATCACCGACGCCAGGAAGCGCTACAGCGCGGGCGTGCTCAAGTACCGCCAGATGGGCTACTGGATGCCCGACTACGCGCCGCGCGACACCGACGTGCTGTGCCTGTTCCGCATCACGCCGCAGGACGGCGTGGACCCCGAGGAGGCGGCCGCGGCCGTGGCCGGCGAATCGTCCACGGCCACCTGGACCGTGGTCTGGACCGACCGGCTCACGGCCTGCGACAGCTACCGCGCCAAGGCCTGGCGCGTGGAGCCCGTGCCCAACAACCCGGGCCAGTACTTCGCCTGGGTGGCCTACGACCTCGTGCTGTTCGAGGAGGGCTCGATCGCCAACATGACTGCCAGTTTGATCGGCAATGTGTTCAGCTTCAAACCACTGCGCGCCTGCCGGCTCGAGGACATCCGCATCCCGGTGGCCTACGTCAAGACCTTCAAGGGCCCGCCCACGGGCCTCGTGGTCGAGCGCGAGCGGCTCGACAAGTTCGGCCGCCCGCTGCTGGGCGCGACGACCAAGCCCAAGCTCGGCCTGTCGGGCCGCAACTACGGCCGCGTGGTCTACGAGGGCCTCAAGGGCGGGCTGGACTTCATGAAGGACGACGAGAACATCAACAGCCAGCCCTTCATGCACTGGCGCGACCGCTTCCTGTTCGTGATGGACGCCGTGAACAAGGCCAGCGCCGAGACCGGCGAGGTCAAGGGCAGCTACCTGAACGTGACGGCCGCGACCATGGAGGACATGTACGAGCGCGCCGAGTTCGCCAAGGAGCTGGGCAGCGTGATCGTGATGGTGGACCTCGTGATCGGCTACACGGCGATCCAGAGCATGGCCAACTGGGCGCGCCGCAACGACATGATCCTGCACATGCACCGCGCGGGCCACGGCACCTACACGCGGCAGAAGAACCATGGCGTGAGCTTCCGCGTGATCGCCAAGTGGCTGCGGCTGGCCGGCTGCGACCACCTGCACACGGGCACGGCCGTGGGCAAGCTCGAGGGCGACCCGCTCACGGTGCAGGGCTACTACAACGTGTGCCGCGACAGCTTCACGCGCACCGACCTGCCGCGCGGCCTGTACTTCGACCAGGACTGGGCCGACCTCAAGAAGGTCATGCCCGTGGCCTCGGGCGGCATCCATGCGGGCCAGATGCACCAGCTGCTGGAACTGTTCGGCGACGACGTGGTGCTGCAGTTCGGCGGCGGCACCATCGGCCATCCGCAGGGCATCCAGGCCGGCGCCGTGGCCAACCGCGTGGCGCTGGAGTCCATGGTCAAGGCGCGCAACGAGGGCCGCGAGCTGCTGGCCGAGGGCCCCCACATCCTGCGCGAGGCCGCGCGCCACTGCGCGCCGCTGCAGGCCGCGCTCGACACCTGGGGCGAGGTCTCGTTCAACTACGCAAGCACCGACAGCAGCGACTACGTCGCGACCCCGGCCACGGCCTGACGCAGGAGACCCACCATGATGAGCAACCCCACCGGCCGCCTCACGCAGGGCCAGTTCAGCTTCCTGCCCGACCTCAGCGACGCCGAGATCGCGGCCCAGATCGATTACGGCCTGCGCCGCGGCTACGCCTGGAGCGTGGAGCACACCGACGACCCGCACCCGCGCAACACCTACTGGACCATGCACGGCCAGCCCATGTTCGACCTGCAGGACGCGGCCGGCGTGCTGCTGGAGCTGGCCGAATGCCGGCGCGCCTTCCCGGACCGCTACATCCGGCTCATGGCCTTCGACGCCACGCGCGGCGTGGAGACCATCGCGATGAGCTTCATCGTGCAGCGGCCCGCGGTCGAGCCCGGCTTCGGCCTCGTGCGCCAGGAGGTGCAGGGCCGCATGCAGCGCTACACGGTGCGGCCCCAGGCCGGGCGCGGCTAGCCATGGCCGCGCTGCCCGCGAACGCCGGCCCGGCGGCCGGTGGGGTCCCGTGCGCCCCGGCGCAGGCCGAGGCCGCGCCGCCGCGCACCGTGGCCGAGGTGCTGGCCCGCACCGAGGTCGAGGCCGTGCTGCACGAGCTGGACAGCGCGCTCGTGGGCCTGGCGCCCGTCAAGGCGCGCATCCGCGAGATCGCCGCGCTGCTCGTGGTCGACCGGCTGCGCGCCGCGCGCGGCCTGACCACGCCAGCGCCCAGCCTGCACATGTGCTTCACGGGCAACCCCGGCACCGGCAAGACCACGGTGGCGCTGCGCATGGCCGCGCTGCTGCACCGGCTGGGCTACGTGCGCAAGGGCCACCTCGTGGCCGTCACGCGCGACGACCTCGTGGGCCAGTACATCGGCCACACGGCGCCCAAGACGCGCGAGGTGCTCAAGCGCGCCATGGGCGGCGTGCTGTTCATCGACGAGGCCTACTACCTGTACCGGCCCGAGAACGAGCGCGACTACGGCCAGGAGGCCATCGAGATCCTGCTGCAGGCCATGGAGAACCAGCGCGACGACCTGGTCGTGGTCCTGGCCGGCTACGCGGACCGCATGGCCACCTTCTTCCAATCCAACCCGGGCATGAACTCGCGCATCGCGCACCACCTCGCGTTCCCGGACTACGGCGCCGACGAGCTCATGCACATCGCGCGCGGCATGCTGGCCGCCCAGCACTACCGGCTCGCGCCCGCGGCAGAGGACGCGCTGGCCCGCTACCTGCACCTGCGCACCGCGCAGCCGCACTTCGCGAACGCACGCAGCGTGCGCAATGCGCTGGACCGCGCGCGGCTGCGCCAGGCCGGCCGGCTGTTCGCGCAGCGCGAGCACGCGCATTCGGCCGAGGACCTGCAGACCCTGGTGGCGCAGGACATCCTGGCCAGCCGCGTGTTCGGCGCCAGCACGCAGGAGGGGAGCCATGCTGCGCGCGCTGGTGTTTGACGTGGACGGCACGCTGGCCGACACCGAGGAGGCCCACCGCGCCGCGTTCAACGCCGCCTTCGCCGCGCTGGGCCTGCCCTGGCACTGGGACCGCGCGCTCTACACGCGGCTGCTCGATGTGGCCGGCGGCCGCGAGCGCATCGCGCACTTCGCGCCGCAGGCCGGACCAGCGCTCGTGAACCGACTGCACGCCTGCAAGACCGAAGCCTATGGCGCGCACCTGGCCGCGGGCGCCGTGCCGCTGCGGCCCGGCGTGGCCGCGCTGCTCGACGCGGCCGCGCACACGGGGCTCACGCTGGCCATCGCCACGACGACCACGCCGGCCAACATCGGGGCGCTGCTCGCGCCGGCCCTGGGTGCGCGCTGGCGCACGCGCTTCGCGGCCATCGCCGACGGCCACAGCGCGGCGCGCAAGAAGCCGCACCCGCAGGCCTACCTGCAGGTGCTGGCCGCGCTGGGCCTGCCGGCCGCCCAGGCCCTGGCCTTCGAGGACTCGGCCAACGGCCTGCGCGCGGCGCGCGCCGCGGGCATCGCCACCGTGGCCACGCCCACGGCCTACACCGCGCAGCACGACTTCACCGCCGCGCTGCGCGTGCTGCCCGATCTCGCGGGCGTGGACCTGGCCACCTTGCGCGGCTGGCACGCCGCCACCGATTCCCCTGCCTTGGAGACACGATGACCCCGGACCCCCACCCCATCACGCTGACGCGCTACCTGATCGAGCAGCGCCGGCGCTTTCCCGAGGCCAGCGGCGCGCTCAACGCGCTGCTGCTGGACGTGGCGCTGGCCTGCCGCGCGATCGCACACCAGGTCGCGCAGGGCCTGCTGGCCCCCGCCCGGCCGGCCGGCGAAGTCAACGTGCAGGGCGAGGTGCAGCAGCCGCTGGACCTGGCCAGCCACGCGCAGTTCCTGCGCATGAACGAGGGCGCGGGCCACCTGGCCGGCATGGCCTCGGAGGAGCTGGCCGCGCCGCACCAGATCCCGGCGCCGCAG
>DATKFT010000589.1:0-2735 GCA_035544335.1 Pseudorhodoferax sp. | reverse complement strand
TCGGCGAAGGCGTCGGTCTCGAAGTCGTCCAGGTCCTTGGCGCTGAGCAGTTCGCGCTGCACGGTGTTGTGGCCACCGCTTTGCTGCACCACGTGCGCGAGTTCGTGCGCGAGCAGGCGCCGGCCCGTGCCGGTGGCGGGCGCGTACTGGCCGCGGCCGAACACGACGTCATGGCCCAGCGTGTAGGCACGGGCCTGCACGGCGTGGGCAGAGGCCGCGGCCTGGCTGTCGGCGTGGATGCGCACGCGGCCGAAGTCGTGGCCGAAGCGCTGCTCCATGAACCGGCGCGTCTGGCTGTCCAGCGGCGCCCCGCCAGCGGCCAGCGTGGACTGCAGCGCGGCGCCGGCATCCGGGCCCATGCCATCGACCACGGGCGCGGCATTGGCCGCCGTGCGCTGCACCTGCTCGGGCGCACGCGGTGCTGCGGGCGCCGACCCGCCGAAGTGCGCGGCCAGCTTGAGCAGGTCCAGCTGCAGCGTGAAGCGCACATCGCGCTGGTTGGCGTACAGGTCGGGCAGCGCGGGCGTCTGTGCCATCACGCGCGCGCCATCGTTGCCCATCAGCGGGTAGGGCGAGATGCCGTTGCGGAACCCGCCCGACAGCAGCACGCCGTCGCCGAACAGGCCCAGTTGCACCTGCATGGACGACAGCGCCAGCGGCTGGGGGCCGGCGGTGTCGAGCTTGCCGCCGGTGTCGAACTTGAGGCTGGAGACGCGGGTGTTCAGCACGCCCTCGTTGAAGGCCACCATGAGCTTGGAGGCATCGAGCCCGAGATCGAAGGCGAAGCGGGTCTGTGCGCCGTCCAGGATGCGGTATTGGAAGGTCTTGACCGGGAACTGCGGCACCAGGCCGGGCAGCATCGCGAGGTTGAAGTCGTCGAACGAGCGGCGCATGGCCGGGTCGATCAGCGCCATGCCCCACAGGAAGGCGTAGCTGGCGCCCAGGAAGGCCGGCACGCCCACGCTGATCGGCGCCGGCTGCGCGAGGAAGCGCGCCGCCAGCTTCTCGGTGAACAGGCTGAAGGCGGGGTTGTTCTCGCCCAGGTTCTTGCCCACGGTGGCCAGGCCTTCGCCGAGCGGCGTGGGGGCCGGTTTGGGCTTGTCGTCCTCGCGCTGCAGCGGCGCTGCGGCCAGCGGTGTCAGCGTGGGCCGCGCGCTGCCGGCCAGCACCTGCTCGGCGGCCCGGTCGGCTTCGTGCTCGAAGCGGTCGCCCGGGGTGCCGATGGCAAGGCGGGGCTGCAGGCGCAGCGCCGCCTTCGCCGGCGCTGGGCTGGCCGCGGGTCGGGGCAGGCGCGGTGCGTGCATGGCCGGTGCTTTCCTCAGGGCGCAAGCCAGGCCTGCCAGGCGGCGATGGCGCTGGCGCGCACGGGCTCGGGCGCGTCCCAGGCGTAGCCGCCGTGCGCGGCCCACAGGTCGCGCAGGCGCTGCTCGCCCTCCCGGGTGGCGAAGCCCTGGCCGGGCACGAAGCCCAGCTCGCGCAGCAGCACGCCTTCGAACGCGCGCTGCGCCCGCATCCGGGTGTGCGGCTGCGGCGCGGCCATCAGGGCCAGCAGGCCGGGCAGGGCGGGGCGGCCGGCGGCGGCCAGGGCCGCGGCGGCGGGCGTGCTGTCCAGGTGCAGCGGGTCCGGGTCGTCGTCGATGCGCGCCAGCAGCGCGGCGAGGTCCGGGCCTGTTGCGGGTGAGGAGGGGCCGGCCATGGCGCTTGCCTAGGTGGTGGGCGCGTTGGCCGTGCCGGGGTTCTTGTAGAACACGTCGAACGCTTTCTTCGCGGCACCGACGGTGGCCGACGGAAAGTCCGTGGCCTTGGAGAACTCGTTCGCCACCGTGCCCTTGGCCGGGTCGGTCAGCGTGAAGCCCCATTGCACCGCGCCATAGGGGTAGGCCTTGTCCGCGCCCATGGCCACGGTCTCGAACGTGAACTTCATCTTGGCATTGGCGCTGGGGTAGTCCCACAGCGAGGCTTCCTGCACCGTGCTGCCGAGCTTGCTGCCGTCCTGGCTCTTGGTGGCGTTGGGCGCGTAGTCGCGGTAGTAGGGCGAGACTGCCTTGTCGGCCTTGGCCGTGCGCGGATTGGCCACCGCCGCGAAATGGTCGACGAAGAAGCCGGGCTGCACGCCGGCCGCCTTGTCCTCGGTGGTCCTGACCTTGTTGCGGTCCGCCTCGGTGCCGGGAAACTCGTAGTCCTTGCCGGCGTCCACGTCTTCCACGCGCACGATCTGCAGCATCCGGATGCGGGTGGCGTCCGGTGCCTTGGCGCCCGGCGTGAACTTGATCGTGCCGCTCATGCCGCTGCTGGCGCCGGCGTGCGACTCAGTCTTCAGGCCCATCTTGAAGGCGCCGTCGACGAGCTTGTGCTCGGCCGTCAGGTCGCGCTGCAACTGCGGCGCCACCTGCTGGCGGATGCGCGCAGGTGGCGCCCTGCCAGCGGCTGGCGCGCCGAGCGCGGCCAGCGCATGGGCCTCAGTCTCCGCCGCGTCGCCGGCCTGGCCCAGGCGCACGCCCGCGCCGGGCGTGACGGGCGCGGCGCCCTGCTGCACGGTGTGGATGGCCTCGTGCGCCAGCAGGCGCTCGCGCTCGGCGCTGCCCATGCTGGCTGCGCCGTGGCCCAGGTGCACGTCCTGCCCCAGCGTGTAGGCGCGTGCACCCATGGCCGCCGCTGCGCTGGCCGAGTGCGGCCCGGCGTGCACGCGCACCTGGCCGAAGTCGTGGCCCAGGCGGCTGTGCAGGCGCTGCTGC
>DATKFT010000588.1:0-3188 GCA_035544335.1 Pseudorhodoferax sp. | reverse complement strand
GGCACATCGCCGAAGGCACCGATTGCATCGGCGTCGTGGGAACGACCGGCGAATCGCCGACCGTCAACGTCGAGGAGCATTGCGAGATCATCCGCGTCTCGGTCGAGCAGGCCAGGGGCCAGGTGCCGATCATGGCCGGCTGCGGTGCCAACTCCACGCTTGAGGCCATCGAACTGGCCCGCTTCGCCAAGAAGGTCGGCGCCGACTGCCAGCTGCAGGTCGTGCCCTACTACAACAAGCCCACGCAGGAAGGCCAGTACCAGCACTTCAAGGCCATCGCCGAAGCCGTGGGCGACCTGCCCATGGTGCTGTACAACGTGCCCGGCCGCACCGTGGCCGACATGCTGCACGACACCGTGCTGCGCCTGGCCCAGGTGCCCGGTATCGTCGGCATCAAGGAAGCCACCGGCAACATCGAGCGCGCCCAGTGGCTGGTGCGCGACGTGCCGCAGGGCTTTGCGATCTACTCGGGCGACGATCCGACGGCCGTGGCGCTCATGCTGTGCGGCGGCCAGGGCAACATCAGTGTGACGGCCAACATCGCGCCACGGCTCATGCACCAACTGTGCGTGGCCGCCGTCGCGGGCGACGCGCGCGCTGCCATGGAGATCCAGCGCAAGCTGCTGCCCGTGCACAAGCATCTGTTCGTCGAAGCCAATCCCATTCCGCTCAAGTGGGCCATGGCCCGTATGGGCCTGTGCGGTGGCACCATGCGCCTGCCCATGACGCCACTGGCCCAGAACAACGAAGCCGTGGTCGAAGCGGCATTGCGCGCCAGCGGCCTGCTCTGAGCCGCCCGCGCCCCGGTCTTTCTACAGGAATCCCGTCCGTGAAATTTCCCGCTCGACTGGCGCTGCTCGCGCTGTCCCTGACGCTTGGCGCCTGCTCGGTGCTCGAAGGCAGCAAGATCGATTACAAGAGCGCGGGCAAGGCCCCGTCGCTGGACGTGCCACCGGACCTCACGCAGCTCAGCCGCGACAGCCGCTACGTGGTTCCCGGCAGCACGGTCTCGGCCAACGCCTTCCAGACCTCGCAGCCGCAGCAACAGGCCGGTGTACCGGTCGCGGCCAGCCAGATCGGTGATGTGCGCATCGAGCGCGCCGGCAACCAGCGCTGGCTGGTGCTGAACCGCGCGCCCGACGAAAAGCTCTGGGACCAGGTGCGCGACTTCTGGCAGGAGAACGGCTTTCTGCTGACGACCGACCAGTCCAACCTGGGCATCATGGAAACCGATTGGGCGGAGAACCGCGCCAAGCTGCCGCAGGACTTCATCCGCAACACGCTGGGCAAGGTGCTCGATTCGCTGTACTCCACGGGTGAGCGCGACCGCTTCCGCACACGCATCGAACGCACGCCCACGGGATCGGAGATCTACATCAGCCACCGCGGCATGGTCGAGGTCTTCCCGAACAACCAGACGCGCGACAGCACGGTGTGGCAGCCCCGCGCCGTCGACCCCGAGCTGGAAGCCGAGTTCCTGCGCCGGCTGATGGTCAAGCTGGGCGCACGCGACGAGCAGGTCAAGGCCGCGGCCGCGTCCGAAGCCACCGTCCGCTCGACCACGCGCATCGCCACCGTGAACAACCAGCCCGTCGTGCAGATGGACGACAGCTTCGACCGCGCCTGGCGCCGTGTCGGCCTGGCGCTGGACCGCACGGGCTTCACGGTCGAGGACCGCGACCGCAGCCAGGGCACCTACTTCGTGCGCTACGTGGCACCCAATCCGAACAAGGCCGAGCCCGGCTTCTTCGGCAAGCTGTTCGGCCGCGGCCAAACGGCCGAGGCGCCGCTCAAGTACCGCATCACGGTGCGCAGCCAGGAGAACGCGAGCACGGTCTCGGTGCAGGGCGCGGACGGCGGCGCCGCCAAGCTGGCCGACGCGCAGAACATCGTCAAGGTCATCGCCGACGACCTGCGCTGAGACAGGGACGCGGCGCGGATGCTGCGCTTCAAGAACCTGGGCAGCGGCAGCACCGGCAACGCCACCGTGGTGGAAGCCCAGGACGGCGGGCGGCCCGGCCGGCTGCTGGTCGACTGCGGGCTCGGCCCGCGCACGCTGGCCACGCGGCTGGGCCAGGGCGGCCTGGCCATCGCCGACATCGACGCGATCTTCGTCACACACGAACACAGCGACCACATTGGCAGCGCCTGCAAGATCGCGCTGCGTCACCGCATCCCGCTCTGGATGAGCCAGGGTACCTTCGAGGCGATCGGCGCGCCGGAGCTCGACGGCCTGCTGCGCATCGCGCGCGACGGCGAGGCCATCGCGCTCGGTGCCCTGCAGCTGCGCCCGTTCACGGTGCCGCACGACGCGCGCGAGCCGCTGCAGCTGCGCCTGTCGGATGGCGCGGCCTGCCTGGGCGTGCTGACCGACCTCGGGCACGCCACCCCGCATGTGCTGCAGCAACTGGCCGGCTGCCGGGCGATGCTGCTGGAGTGCAACCACGATCCGGAGCTGCTGGCCAGCTCGCCCTACCCCGCCTTCCTCAAGCGCCGCGTGGGCGGTGCGCTGGGCCATCTGGCCAACCCGCTGGCCGCCGGCATCGCCGCGGCTCTCGCCCGCCAGGGCCTGCAGCAGATCGTTGCCGCGCACCTGAGCCGGCAGAACAACCGGCCCGAACTGGCGCTGGCGGCCCTCGCGGCCGCCGAGGGCTGCGGTGCACTCGCGCTGGGTGTGGCCGATCCGGTCACGGGCACGGACTGGATCCAGGTCTGATGCGGCAGCGGCGCGGCATGGCCTGCCCGTCCAGGCCGCGACGTGCTGCGTTGCGCGCCGGCCGCGGCGAGGTCCGCCCGTGAGCGCCGCGACACTGGAACGCCACCAGCTGGTGGTTTATCTGCTCGCCACCGTGCTGGGCCTGCAGGCCGGCACGCTGTGGCCCGCCGCAGCCCCGGTGCTGCAGGCCGCGCTCTGGCCCGCACTCGCGCTGCTGCTGCTCGCGACCTTCGTGCAGGTGCCGCTGCTGCATGTGCGCGACGCACTGCGCGACCTGCGCTTCACGCTGGCCGTGCTGCTCGGCAATTTCGTGCTGCTGCCGCTGCTGGCCTGGGGGCTTGTGGTCTTGTTCGCGCTCGAGGGCCCGCTGCGCCTGGGCGTGCTGCTCGTGCTGCTCGTGCCATGCACCGACTGGTTCATCGCCTTCGCCCAACTCGGCAAAGGTGACGGCGCCCGGGCCGTGGCCGTCACG
>DATKFT010000587.1:0-7338 GCA_035544335.1 Pseudorhodoferax sp. | reverse complement strand
ACATAGCCGACGCCGCGCACCGTGCGCACATAGCCTTCCCCGATCTGGCGCCGCAGGCCGGAGATGTGCACCTCCAGCGTGTTGCTCGTGGCGCGCCCGCCACCGGGCAGCAGCTGTTCTTCGAGCGTGTGGCGGCTCAGCACCTGGTCGGGGCGCCGGATCAGGGCGGCCAGCAGCGCGAATTCCCGGGGTGACAGCTCGATGTCCCTGCCGTAGACGCTGACGCGCCGGCTGCGTTCGTTGAGCACCAGCCCGCGCACGTCATGGACCTGCTCGTCGGCGCCCACGCTGCGGCGCCGCAGCGCACGGATGCGCGACAGCAGCTCTGCGAGTGCAAAGGGCTTGACCACGTAGTCGTCGGCGCCGCCGTCCAGCCCGCGCAGGCGGTCGTCCAGGCCGTCGCGCGCCGTGAGGATCAGGATGGGCAGGTCCCTGCGTTCGCGCCGCACGCGGGCCAGCAGCGACAGCCCGTCGCCATCGGGCAGGCCCAGGTCCAGCACCAGCAGCTCGCAGGCTCCCTGGTCCAGCAGGCGCCTGGCATCGGCGATGCGGCGCACCCAGGTGACGTCGAAGCGCTGGTCCTGCAGCGCCAGATGCACGGCATTGCCGAGGTCCAGATCGTCTTCAACCAGCAAGAGCTTCATGGGGAGGGGCGCAGGGCCGCGGCGAACAAGGCCGGATTTTCCCCGACCGGGTCTTCAGGATTCCTTCAGCCAGCCCGGCCAAGACCTTCAGGCGTCGCGCCGACAGTGCAGGCCTGTGTTTCAGTTTTCATCGCATGGAGGCCTTGCATGCACGTTCGAATTCCCCCTTTTCGCGTCCCCCGCGGCCTGCTGGCCGCCGCCCTGTCATCCCTGCTGCTGGCCGCCTGCGGTGGTGGCGACGGGTCCACCGTGCTGTCCGAGCGCAGCGGGCCGGTCCTGGTCGATGGGCGCGCGGCCGGCGAGCTGCAGGGCGTCTGGCGCATCCTGGGCGAAGGCACGCTGGTGGAGTTCAGGCCGGACGCCGTCGCGCGCTACCACGAGGCCGGGGCCCTGTGCTATCCCCAGCCCGGTGCTGCCAGCAGCGTGGACCAGTTCAAGGGCTACACCTTCCGGACCCAGGCCAAGCTGCACCACATCCGGGCCGAGCTGTTCGAGCTGCCGGGTTTTCCGGCCACCTACACGCTGGAGCGGCTGGGCAGCGTGCCTGCGGCCTGCCGCAACGCAGCGCCTGGCGACCCCGCCACGACGTTCCAGGCCCTGAGCGACGTGATCGCTCGGGACTACGCCTTCCTGAAGGAGCGCCACATCGACTGGCCGGGGATCACCAGCCGGCTGGCGCCCGCGGCGGCGGCCGCCGCCAACGATGACGCGCTGCAGGCCGTGCTGAGCGAGGCGCTGAAAGACTTCAACGACGTGCACACCGCCTTGATCCGCTCGCGCGACGGTGTGCTCGGCTACGCCTTTCTGGGCGGCAACAAGCCCACCACGCAGCGCCTGCGCCAGGCCTTCGCGGCGCAGACCGCGGTCGGCGACTTCCTGGTCTTCCAGGAGCTGTGGAAGGCCCGCGTCCGCGCGGACCTGGCATCCCGCCTGCAGGGCGGCAGCGGCCCGGTGCTGGGCGGAACCATGGTCTGGGGCCGGCTGCCCGGCAACGTGGGCTACATCGAGATCGGCGGCATGGCCGAATTCTCGAACCCCTTCGACGCGCACGCGGACATGGCGGCGGCCCGGGCAGAGATGGACCGCGCGCTGGCCGCGCTGGCGGACACGCGCGCACTGATCGTCGATGTGTCGCTCAACACCCTGGGTGGGCTCGACCAGGTCAGTGCCGAACTGGCGGGCAGCTTTGCACGCGAGCGCGTGCTGGGCTTCACCAAGCAGGCACACCGTCCAGAGGGCCGCAGCGCGCAAAGCTGGTACATCGAACCCAGGGGCAGCCATCCCTACACGAAGCCCGTGCATGTGCTGACCAGCGATCTGACCGTCAGCGCGGCGGAGACGTTCACGCTGATGATGCGGGCGCTGCCCCAGGTGAGCCTGGTGGGCCAGCCGACGGCAGGCTCGCTGTCCAATTCCCTGGTCAAGCCCTTGCCCGGCAATTTCTTCGTGTCCCTGTCCAACGAGGTCTACCGCGATCCTGCCGGCATCGTCTTCGAGGTCTCGGGCATTCCCCCGCGCACGGCGCTCGCGGTGTTCGACCCTGCGGACCCCGACGCGCTCGAGACGGGGCACCGCCGCGCGGTGGCGCGCTTGCTGGCGATGCTGGGCGCTTCCTGAGCGCGGGGACGGGGCAAAAAGGCCGGGGCCGCGGGCCTTTTGTCCTGCATCCGGCGCGGTGGCTGGCGTGGGCTGGCGCATGCCTGGCGGCGTGCGCGCGTCAAAAAAATGTCATTTTCCAGCGCCGCAGGGCCCGCAAACAGGTCGGCCCGTGCCATTTTTTCTTTATTCTCGGGGGCCATCGCGGCGGGGTCGCCTTGTTCCTGCCCGCCGCACGACCACCAGAGGAAAATTCGATGACTGATCTGCACAAACGCGCCCTGACCCGGGTGGCTGCGATGTCCGTTGTGGCCGCGGCGCTGGCCGCGATCACTGCCTGCGGCAAGAAGGAAGAGCCGGCGCCCGCCCCGGCACCGGCCGCCGCCACGCCTGCGCCGGCCAAGGCCGATCCGCTCAAGATCGCGTTCGCCTACGTCGGCCCGGTCGGCGACGGCGGCTGGACCTTCGCGCACGACAACGCGCGCAAGGCGCTGGAGAAGGAGTTCGGCGACAAGATCGTGACCACCTTCGTCGAGAAGGTGCCCGAGTCGGCCGACGCCGAGCGCGTGATCCGCGACCTCGTGGGCCAGGGCAACAAGCTGGTGTTCGGCACCACCTTCGGCTACATGGAGCCCATGCTCAAGGTCGCGGCCGACCACAAGGAGGTGAAGTTCGAGCATGCCACGGGCTACAAGACCGCCGAGAACATGCGCACCTACGACAGCCGCACCTACGAAGGCGCCTACATGGCCGGCGTGATCGCGGGCGCGATGACCAAGAGCAACACGCTGGGCGTGGTGGCCTCGGTGCCGATTCCCGAGGTGGTGCGCAACATCAACAGCTTCACGCTGGGCGCGCAGTCGGTCAATCCCAAGATCACGACCAAGGTGGTCTGGGTCAACGAGTGGTTCAACCCGCCCAAGGAAACCGAGGCCGCGACCGCGCTGATCAGCGGCGGTGCCGACGTGCTGTTCCAGAACACCGACTCGGCCGCCGTGCTCAAGACCGCGCAGGACAAGGGCAAGCGCGCCTTCGGCTGGGACTCGGACATGACGGCCTACGGTCCGCAGGCCCACCTGGGCTCGGCCATCATCAACTGGGCGCCGTACTACATCAAGGCCACCAAGGACGCGCTGGAGGGCAGCTGGTCCACGGGCCAGGCCTGGTGGGGCGTCAAGGAGGGCGCGATCGACATGGTGTCGATCGCCGAGGACGTGCCGGCCGAGACCAAGGCCAAGGTCGACGAGGTCAAGAAGGGCCTCAAGGACGGCAGCTTCGCGATCTGGAAGGGGCCGCTCGTGGACAACACGGGCAAGGAAGTGCTGGCCGCGGGCACCGTGGCCGACGACCAGTTCCTGTCGGGCGTGAAGTTCTACGTCAAGGGCGTGGAAGGCAAGGTGCCGGGCGACAAGTAAGCCGGCGCTGCAGCAGGCAGGAAGGCCGCCCGTGGGCGGCCTTCTTCGTTGCGGCTTCCGGGTGGGGAGGCCGATGGATGTTGTCCTACTGCGGTAACGCCTGCCTGTTGACGCCCGTACCCAGCGCTGCGGCGCACCGTGGGCTGGAGCGTCTTGCTCATCGACACAGGAGTTGTGAATGAACACCCAGTCCAACCAATCCGGCGCCGGCAAACATGCGTCCAAGGACAAGGATGCCCGCCCCGCCAAGCCCTCGCAGCCCGCGCAGGCGCAGCAGCATGGGCAGGGCAAGCCCCAGCACGATCCACAGCAGCAGAGCAAGCCCGCCGCACAGCCCAAGCAGGGCATGCACAAGGACGAGCGCTCAGGCAGCAAGTCCTAGTACCTAGTACCTAGCCCCGAGCCCCGGCCCGCCACCAGGCCGGCCAGGCCCGCAGGAGCAACAAGGCCCGCCCCGCCTGGATCCGGTCCGGGTGCGGCGGGCCTTGTCGCTGTGGCGGCGTGCAAGGCTGGGGGCCTGGCATGGCTTAGAGTGTGGGCATGACAGCCCACGCACCGAATTTCTCCGCCATGGCGCCCGAGCGCCTGCCCGAACTGCTGCGCGGCATGCCCAAGGCCGAGCTGCACATGCACATCGAAGGCTCGCTCGAGCCCGAACTGATCTTCGCGCTGGCGCAGCGCAACGGCGTGGCCATCCCCTACGCCAGCGTCGATGAACTGCGCAAGGCCTACGCCTTCACCAACCTGCAGAGCTTCCTGGACATCTACTACGCGGGCGCTTCGGTGCTGCTCAAGGAGCAGGACTTCTACGACATGGCCTGGGCCTACCTGCAGCGTGCCGCAAGCGACAACGTCATCCGCACCGAGATGTTCTTCGACCCGCAGACGCACACGGCGCGCGGCGTGGCCATGGCCACCGTGGTGAACGGCCTGCACCGCGCCTGCGTCGATGCGCAGGCGCAGCTCGGTGTGAGCGCCGACCTGATCCTGTGCTTCCTGCGCCACCTGAGCGAAGAGGACGCCTTCCAGACGCTGGAGCAGGCGCTGCCGTATCGGGACAAATTCATCGGCATCGGCCTGGACTCCAGCGAGGTCGGCCACCCGCCCGAGAAGTTCGCGCGCGTGTTCGCACGCTGCCGCGAGCTGGGTTTCCACCTCGTCGCGCACGCGGGCGAGGAGGGCCCGCCGGCCTATGTCTGGACGGCGCTGGACCTGCTGAAGGTCGAGCGCATCGACCACGGCGTGCAGAGCACCAAGGACCCGGCGCTCATGCGCCGGCTGGCGGCCGACCGCATCCCGCTGACCGTGTGCCCGCTGTCCAACCTCAAGCTCTGCGTGTTTCCCGACCTGGCGCGGCACAACCTGGGGGCGCTGCTCGATGCGGGCCTGGTGGCCACCGTGAACTCCGACGACCCGGCCTACTTCGGCGGCTACCTGAACGAGAACTTCGTGCAGACCTTCGCGGCCACCGGCCTCGGCGCGCAGCAGGCCTTCCAGCTCGCGGACAACAGCTTCATGGCGAGCTTTGCGTCCGCTGCGCAGAAGCAGGCCTGGCGCGACCGGCTGCAGGCCCACTTCGCCGGGTTCTGAACGCCCGGTGGACCTGCTGATCGATCCCCAGTCCATCGCCCCGCACCTGCCTGCCGCCACCTACGCGCGTGGCCTGCAGGTCTACCTGAACCAGGGTGTGCTCGAGCACCAGTTGCGCGCCGAAAGCGCACAGCGCTGGCAGGTGGACGGCATGGTGCGCGGCAGCGAGCGCGAACCCTACGACACCAGCCTGGTCATGGAGCTCGGCGACGACGGCCGGGTGCTGCGCTTCGATGCCAGCTGCTCCTGCCCGGTCGGGCGGCGCTGCAAGCATGCGGTGGCGCTCGCACTCAAGGCCGCCTACGCAGCGGGCGCCGTGCGCCGCCCGGCGACGCCGGCCGCCAGGCCGGTGTCGCCGTCCGCTCCGGCTGCGCCGCGTGCAGAGGCCGCCATGCACGCCTGGCTGGACCTGTTCGACACCGAACCGGCGGACAGCGCCGCGCGCGCGGTCATGGGCAACGCCGACGTGCCGCTGTACCTGCTGTCGGTGGCGGCGCAGGCCGCGTACGGCACGCGCGAGCCGCCACGCCTGCAGCTGGCCTGGCAGGTGTCGCGCGCGCTCAAGCGCGGTGGCTGGTCCAAGCCCAAGGTTCCGGGCCACGACGCCCTGCTGCGCATTGCCGCGCTGGCGAGCGCCGAGCCCAACGACGACCGCGAGTGCGTGCGCCTGATCCAATCCCTGGGCGGGCAGCGCCATGGTTACGGCATGTCCCACAGTGGCATCGTCGACGGCGCGGTCGGCAGCCTGGCCCTGCAGGCCGCCGCGCGCACGGGCCGGCTGTTCGCGGTGGTCGAATCGGGCGAGATGGGCGAGACCCCGCTGCGCTGGGGCCCGTCACGCCGCTTGCTGTGGCAATGGCACGAGACCAAGCAGCCGTGCGAGGCCGAGAGCCTGTGGGTGCTGCGCGCCGGCGTGGCGGAGCAGGGCGCCGATCCCGAGGCCGCTGACGCCAGACCCGCGCCGCGCACGGGCGTGTACGGTGCCCAGTCGCCGCTGTACCTGGACCTGGAGCACCGCTGCTGCGGCCCGGTGGACAGCCCGGGCCTGGACGCGGCCCAGCTGCGCCTGCTGCTGGCCGCGCCGCCCCTGCCGCAATCGGCCTTCGGCGATGAGCACAGCCGGCTGCTCGAACGCCTGGCCGGCCTGCCGTTGCCGCCCGTGGTGGCGCCGCCCGAGCGCTGGCCGCAGGTGCCGCCCGTGCCTTGCCTGCGGCTGGCGCGCGTGCCGGCCGCCGAGCGTGCACAGCGTGGCCTGCTGCGCGCCACGCTGGACTTCGACTACGCCGGCCTGCGCGGCCACTGGTTCGTGCCGCAGGCCCAGGTGCTGGTCACGCACGCAGGCCGCCGCGTGGTGTTGACCCGCGATGTAGCAGCCGAGCGCGGGGCCGAGGCGCGCCTGCAAGCCCTGGGCCTGGTCGGTGACGCCGTGTCGCGCTTCCATCTGCCAGCCGCCAGCATGGTCTGGCTGGACTGGGCGATGGACGATTGGGCGCCGCTGCGCGCGGCGGGCTTCGACGTGCAGGCCGATGCGGACCTGGCCGGCTTCGTGCAGCAGGCCGATGCGCTGCTGGTGCAGGTGGTCTCGCCGCCGGCCGGCCACGACGACGCCGTGCTCGAGGACGCCTTGCGGGCCGGCACCGATGTCGCCTGGTTCGACCTCTCGCTGGGCATCGCCATCGACGGCGCGCGCCACAACGTGCTGCCCTGGTTGCCTGCGCTGCTGCGGCAGGTGCGCTACACGCCCGACGGCCCGCAGCTGCCGCCCCGGCTGTGGCGCGAGCAGCCCGACGGCCGCTGGCTGCGCCTGCCCTCGGCGCCGCTGCAGCCCTGGCTGCAGGCGCTGCTCGAACTCGTGGGCGAGCGCCCCGAGCGCGACCTGGAGGCCGATGCACTGAGGCTGTCGCGCCTGGAGGCGCTGCGCATGGGCGTGCTGCTGGGCGAAGGCGCGGTCTGGGATGGCGCCGAAGGCCTGCGCCAGCTGCTGCGCGAACTCGGCAGCGGCGTGCCGCCGGCGGTGGTACCGCCCGCGGGCCTGCGCGCGCAGCTGCGGCCATACCAGCAACAAGGCCTGAACTGGCTGCAGTTCCTGCGGC
>DATKFT010000586.1:0-7222 GCA_035544335.1 Pseudorhodoferax sp. | reverse complement strand
CGGCGACCTTGTGCGTCTCGTCCATGACCGTGGACTCGGGCGCGCCGGCCGCATCGGTGATCGGCAGCGTCAGCGAGTAGCCCTTGACCGGGTACACGGGCAGGTGCAGGCCCAGCGGGCGCAGCAGCAGCGGCGAGTAACTGCCCAGTGCCACGAGGTAGCGGTCGGCCTGCAGCAGGCCCGCATCGGTGCGCACACCCGTGATGTCGCCACCGTCCTGCGCGATCCCCAGGATGTTCACGCCATGGCGGAACTGCACGCCCAGGCCCTCGGCCAGCTTGGCCAGGCGCTGCGTGAACAGAAAGCAGTCGCCGGTCTCGTCGCCGGGCAGCCGCATGCCGCCCGTGAACTTGGCGCGCACGCGGGCCAGCGCGGGCTCGTGGCGCACGCAGCCGTCCATGTCCAGCAGCTCGTAGGGCACGCCGTACTGCTTCAGCACCTCGATGTCGCCGGCCGTGCCGTCCAGCTGTTTCTGCGTACGGAACAGCTGCAAGGTGCCCTGGCTGCGTTCGTCGTAGGCGATGCCGGTCTCGGCACGCAGCGCGCGCAGGCAGTCGCGGCTGTACTCGGCCACGCGCACCATGCGCGCCTTGTTGACGCGGTAGCGCTCGGCCGTGCAGTTGCGCAGCATGGACGCGCCCCAGCGCCACATGGCCGGGCTCAGCAGCGGCTGGATCACGAGCGGGCTGTGGTGCATCAGGAGCCACTTGATGGCCTTGAGCGGTACGCCAGGGCCGGCCCAGGGTGCGGAGTAGCCCGGCGAGACCTCGCCCGCGTTGGCGAAACTGGTTTCCAGGCCGGGGGCCGGCTGGCGGTCGACGACCGTGACGGCATGCCCATCGCGTGCGAGCTGGAACGCCGCCGTCGTACCGATCACACCACTGCCCAACACCACGATCTTCATGCGCACGCTCCGCGTCCTTTGTCTGGCCGCGATTGTGGGAGCGAACACCGGCGCGCAGTGGCCTGCGGCGCCGATCGCATCGGCCATTAGCCGCGCTGATCGGGCCCGCCCGGCCAGCGCGGGGATCGGCCGAACGCGCGCGGGACTACACCGCGCCGTGGGGATGGGTGGGATCGACCCAGAGCACCGTGTCGGGGCGCTCCGCGGGCGCGATGTCCAGGTTCACGGCCACGGCCTCGCCATCGCTGCGGCACAGCACGCACTCCAGCGCCTCGGTCGGGCTTGCGTTGATCTCCTGGTGCGGCACATAGGGCGGCACGTAGATGAAGTCGCCGGGCCCGGCCTCGGCCGTGAACTCCAGCCGCTCGCCCCAGCGCATGCGCGCGCGGCCGCGCACCACATAGATCACGCTTTCCAGGTGGCCGTGGTGGTGGGCGCCGGTCTTGGCATCGGGGTGGATGGTGACGGTGCCGGCCCACAGCTTGCTCGCGCCCACGCGTGCGAAGTTGATGGCGGCCTTGCGGTCCATGCCCGGCGTCTGCGCGGTGTTGGCGTCCAGCTGGCCGCCAGGCACCACGCGCACGCCGTCGTGCTTCCAGCGCGCGTCGGCAGCGCCGGGCGCGGGGTCGTGTCCGTGGGGGTGGTCATGCGCGTGCGCGTGGTCGTGGTCGTGTGGATCGTGCGGCATGGGCCTCCCTCGTTCCTCATTCGAATGCAAAGCTCTTGAGCGCGCGGCGCTGGCGCTTGACGCGGTACATCGCGGCGTCGGCGTCCATGAGCACCTTCTCGGGGCTGCTCTGGTTGCCCACGAGCAGCCGGATGCCGATGCTGGCCGAGCAGCGGTGCTGCGTGCCGCCCAGGTGGACGGTGCGCTCGATCGCGTCCAGGATCTTGTCGGCCACCGTGTTCACGTGGTCGGCGGCGGTCTTCTCGTCCGCGCCCAGGTCCTCGAGCAGCACGACGAACGCATCGCCGGCGAGCCGCGCCACGGTGTCGTGCTGGCGCACCGCGCCCTGCAGCCGCTGGCCGATCTCGATGAGCAGCAGGTCGCCCGCCGCGTGGCCGAAGATCTCGTTCACGCGCCGAAAGCCGTCCAGGTCGATGAACAGCACGGCGAAGTAGCCGCGCTGGCGGCTGCTGGACAGCTGCGCCTGGCGCAGGCGGTCCATGAGCAGCCGCTGGTTGGGCAGGCGCGTGAGCGGGTCGTTGAACGCCATGGCATGGGCCTGTGCCTCCATCGCCTTGCGCTGGCCGATCTCGCGCGCCACGAGCGCAATGCCCGCGATGCGCCCCTGCGCATCGAGCAGCGGCGAGACGGCCATGCAGACGTCGATCACGCTGCCGTCCTTGTGCAGGCGCTGCGTCTCGCAGTCCGGCACGGCCTCGCCGAGCTGCACGCGCGCGATCAGCGCGGCGTCCTCGTCCTGCCGGTCGGGCGGCGCGAGTCGCTGCGCGGGCTGGCCCAGCATCTCGGCCGCCGTGTAGCCGAACATCTGCTGCGCGCCACGGTTCCAGGCCGTGATGCGGCCCTCCAGCGTCTGGCCGACGATGCTGTCCGAGGCGCTGCGAAAGACCGCCTCGAAGCGGCTGCGCAACACCTGCATGCGACCGCGTGCCCAGCGGTCCTGCATCCACCAGGTCCACAGCGTGGCCGCGATGGCCAGGCCGGCCAGCGTGGCGATCGGCAGTGCGTCGGCCCACCCCTGGGCCTGCGAGCGCGGTGCGGCGACGGCCAGGTACAGCGGCTGCCCGCGCAGCTGGCGGTAGCTGTAGCGCTGCAGCTGCCCGTCGCGTGGCCCGGCCGCCTCGTAGCTGCCCTCCAGCGGCGCCCTGGCCAGCGCCTGGCGCAGCGCAGCGGGCGCAGCGCTCCCCTCGCGCGCAGCGGCTGCATGGCCCAGCAGCCGCTGCAGGTCCTGGGACCACAGCGACACGCTGGCGTCGCGGCCGCTTGCGGCGCCATTTCCGGGCCCGGGCCCGAGCCCGTCGAACAGCTGGTCGAACTGCGCGCCGCTCATGCCGGCGAAGGCCACGCCCAGCAGAGCGCCTTGCGGGTCGCGCACGGCGCGTGCGAACACCAGTGCGCGCGCACCCTGCCCCGTGGCGGCGAGCGGCGCCGCCACCACGAGGCCCGCGCGCGGCTCGGCCACGGCGTTGCGGAAGAACGGCTCCCTGCCGACCTGCTCGGTGCCGGTCTGCACGAGGCCATGGGCGATGCGGACCGCGCCCGTGGCGTCGGCCAGCTGGGGGCCGTCCAGGTCCAGGCGTGCGAGCGGTGCGAGCGGCGTCACGGCCAGGCGGGGCTCGGCCACCTGGGTCGGCCGCCCCGGCGCCAGGCCCTCGCCGTAGCGCAGCGCCGCCAGCTGCAGGTCCAGGCCGATCCTGTCCAGCGCGTCCGACAGCCGGGTCTCGGCCAGCCGGGCCAGCTGCTGGGCGCTCTCCTGCGCGTGTTCGCGGCTGCGCGTGCGCTCGCCGACGATGGCCAGCACGGCCAGCAGCAGCACCAGCGCGATGACCAGCAGCGGCCCCACGGCACGCGCGGTCCAGGACCGCATGGCCGGCAGCGGAGCAGGAGAACGGACGTCGGCGTTCATGCGGTCGGCGCAGGAGTTCGTTCCATTCTAGGAGTCTGCCCGCCCGCCCGAGGCCGGCGGACGCGCTGTGTCCTTGCGGGCGCAGGCGCATCGGCCCAGCAGCGCCTGCGTGCGCTACCATTTAGCGCGTACACAACCCGAATCCACCCAGAAATTGGCGCGGAACATGCACACACTCCTGAACAGCACGCCGGGCGAAACACCCCTGCGCCCGGGACGACCGGCAGCGCGCCTGCGCCGCTGGGTGGCCGCAGCCGCGCTCGGCCTGGGTGCGGCCTGCGTGCACGCCAGCACCACGCTGGAGGCCGTGCGCGCGCGCGGTGCGCTGCTGTGCGGCACCAGCCCGGGCATGGTCGGCTTCTCGCATCCGGGCGCCACGGCCGGCGCCTGGGAAGGCCTGGACGTGGACATCTGCCGCGCCGTCGCGGCCGCCGTGCTGGGCAGCGGCGACAAGGTCCAGTTCGTGCACCTGCAGGTCGACGAGCGGCTGCCCGCGCTGCGCGAGGGCCGCTTCGACATCCTCTCGTTCGCCACGACCTTCACCATGTCGCGCGCCGCGGGCATGGGCCTGCAGACCACGGTGCCCACCTACTACGACGGCCAGGGCTTCCTGGTGCCGGTGGCCAGCAAGATCCGCACTGCGAGCCAGCTGCGCAACCAGAGCATCTGCGTCACGACCACGGGCAGCTCGGAGCAGACGCTCAAGGAGTATTCCACCGCCAACAAGATGGGCCTCAAGGTGCAGAGCTTCACGCGCTTTCGCGCGGCCATGGACGCCTACCTGGCCGGGCGCTGCACGGCCATCTCGGCCGATGCCACCAGCCTGGCCGTGCTGCGCCGCACGCAGACGCCGACGCCTGCCGAGCACACCGTCCTGCCCGCGCTGATCTCCAAGGAGCCGCTGGGGCCCATGGTGCGCGGTGGCGACGAGGGCTGGGCCCGCATCGTGACCTGGGTGGTCCACGGCCTGATCGCTGCCGAGGAGCACGGCATCACGCGGGCCAACGTGGACCGGCAGGCCGTCGGCAGCCTGGATGCCGAGGTGCAGCGCATGCTGGGCCGCTCCGAGGACATGGGCAAGCTGATCGGGCTGGACCGCGAATGGCTGCTGCGCGCCATCCGCACCACGGGCAACTACGGCGAGATCTTCGCCCGCAATGTCGGCCCGAACTCGTCGCTGGGCCTGCCGCGCGGCCTCAACGCGCTGTGGCGCAACGGCGGCCTGATGTACGCGCTGCCGATCCGCTGAGGCCTGCGTCCCTCGTGCGCGCGGGGCCCGGCAGGGCCTGGTCACGCGCCCGCGCCGCGCTTCGGTGCATCCATCTTGCATACCAGCAGGCACGAAAGCTGCTGGTGCAGCGGCATGGCCAGCGCATCCGAGATCAGCGAACGCATCATCCAAGCCGTCATGGCGCAAAAGCTCGCGCCCGGCGCACGCCTGGGCGAGCAGCCGCTGGCCCTGCTGTTCGACTGCAGCCGCACCGTGGTGCGCGAGGCCCTCACGCGCCTGGCGGCGCGCGGCATCGTCACGGTCAGCGCGCGGCGTGGCTGGTATGTGATCGAACCCTCCGAGGACGAGGCGCGCGAGGCCTTCGCAGCGCGTCGCGTGATCGAGACCGGCCTGATCCGCAGCCTCACAACGGTGCACAGGAGCGCACTGAAACGGCTCAAGGCGCACCTCGCGCGTGAGAAGGCCGCGCTGGCGGGCCAGGACGTGGGCGCGCGCAGCTTCCTGCTCGGCGACTTCCATGTCTGCCTGGCCGGATGCCTGGGCAACACGCTCTTGGCCGACACGCTGCGCGACTACACGGCGCGCACCACGCTGATCGCGATGCTCTACCAGTCGCCGCACAACGCCGAGGCCTCCTGCGAGGACCACGTGCAGATCGTCGCGGCGCTGGAGCGCGGCGACTTCGCCGCGGCCGAGCTGCTGATGCACCGCCACATCGGTGCGGTGCAGGACGCACTGCGCCTGCCCGTGGACAAGGACCCGCTGGCCGAGCTGCGCGATGCGCTGGCGCCGGTCGATCCGCCTGCGGCACAAGTCTTGCGCACAAGAAGCCCGCCACGCCGGTCCGCGCGTGCCGATGCACCTGCATCGGGCAGCGCACCGGACGAAGCATCCACCTACCTCGGAGCCCTGCTATGAACCACCCCGCCCGCCATCCCGCCCACCACGTCACGCACCACATCACGCGCCACCTGCCCCGGCGCCTGGCCCTCGCCGCCTCGGCGGCCCTGCTCGCCGGCCTGGCCGTCGGTGCGCACGCCCAGAACGCACTGGACAAGGTCATGGCGTCCAAGAAGATCACGATCGCGATCCCGACCGACTTCCCGCCCTACGGCTTCGTCGGCACCGACCTCGCGCCCCAGGGCCTGGACATCGACACGGCGCGCTACATCGCCGACAAGCTGGGTGTGAAGCTCGAGCTCACGCCCGTGACCAGCGCCAACCGCATCCCCTACCTGCAGAGCGGCAAGGCCGAACTCGTGATCTCCACGCTGGGCAAGAACCCCGAGCGCGAGAAGGTGATCGACTTCACGGCCGCCTACTCGCCCTTCTTCCAGGCCGTGTTCGCGCCCAAGGCCATGGCCGTCAAGAGCTTCGCCGACCTGGCCGGCAAGAGCGTGGGCGTGACGCGCGGTGCGATCGAGGACCAGGAGCTCAGCAAGCTGGCGCCGGCCGGCACCGACATCAAGCGCTTCGAGGACAACAACGCCACGGTCTCCTCCTTCGTCGCGGGCCAGGTGCAGCTGATCGCCACGGGCGCCTCGGTGGCCGGCAACATGATGGCCAAGAACCCGCAGCTGGGTGCGGAGTACAAGCTCTTGCTCAAGGACTCGCCCAACTTCATCGGCGTGGCCAAGGGCGAGGACAAGCTGCGCCTGAAGGTGAACGAAATCCTGGTCGCGGCCAAGGCCTCGGGCGACCTGGACAAGCTGGCCCAGAAATGGCTGGGCCGCCCGGCCGGCGACCTGCCCCAGTAAGCCCGCGCGAAGCACAGCACCATGCGGATCGAACTCGACTTCGGGGCCGTGCTGTCCCAGTGGCCCTTGCTGGCCACGGGGATGCTCTGGACCATCGCCTTGACCGCCGTCTCCGCCGTGCTCGGCGTGGCACTGGGCGTGGTCTTCGCCTGGGTGCGCTCGCACGGCGCCCCATGGCTCAAGTGGGTGGTCGGCACCTACGTGGAGCTGATCCGCAACACGCCCTTCATCGTGCAGCTGTTCTTCATCTACTTCGGCCTGCCGGCCGCGGGCGTGAAGCTCAATGCCGAGACCGCCTCGGTCATCGCCATGGTGGTCAACCTGTCGGCCTATGCCACCGAGATCATCCGCGCCGGCATCGATGCCACGCCCAGGGGCCAACTCGAGGCAGCTGCCAGCCTGGCGCTCTCGCGCATGCAGACCTTCACGCGCGTGGTGCTGCCGCCCGCGCTCAAGAAGGTCTGGCCGGCCCTGGTCAGCCAGACCATCATCGTGATGCTGGGCTCGGCCGTGTGCGGCCAGATCTCCACGCCCGAACTGAGCTACGCGGCCAACCTGATCCAGAGCCGCAACTTCCGCGCGTTCGAGGCCTTCATCGTCGCCACCGTGCTGTACCTGCTGCTGGCCATGGCGCTGCGCCGGCTGCTGAACTGGGCCGGCCCCCGCTTCATCTACGGGAGATGACATGAACCCACCCCGTTTGGATGGCGCACTGCGTGTCGC
Source organism: Pseudorhodoferax sp. (assembly GCA_035544335.1). Lineage (GTDB taxonomy): Bacteria > Pseudomonadota > Gammaproteobacteria > Burkholderiales > Burkholderiaceae_C > Pseudorhodoferax. The sequence continues at coordinate 16 of DATKFT010000586.1, read as the reverse complement.
CATCCCATCCCCGTCC
>DATKFT010000585.1:0-2320 GCA_035544335.1 Pseudorhodoferax sp. | reverse complement strand
AAGTACCTGCTGGCCTTCGACCCGCTGGACGGCTCGACCAACATCGACGTGAACGCGCCCGTGGGCAGCATCTTCTCGGTGCTGCGCGCGCCGGCCGAGGCCGTGGCCAGCGGGCGCGACGCGACCGAGGCCGACTTCCTGCAGCCCGGCTGCGCGCAGGTGGCGGCCGGCTACGCGCTGTACGGCCCCACCACCATGCTCGTGCTCAGCGTGGGCAGCGGCGTGGCCGGCTTCACGCTGGACCCGCAGCTCGGCGAGTTCATGTGCACGCACCCGGACATCCGCGTGCCGCCGGCCACGCGCGAGTTCGCGATCAACGCCAGCAACAGCCGCTTCTGGGAGGCGCCGATCAAGCGCTACATCGACGAATGCCTGGCCGGCCAGACCGGGCCGCGCGACAAGGACTTCAACATGCGCTGGATCGCGAGCCTCGTGGCCGAGGCCCACCGCATCCTCATGCGCGGCGGCGTGTTCCTGTACCCGCGCGACAGCCGCGCGAGCGGCGGTGGCGGCCCCACGGGCCGGCTGCGCCTGCTGTACGAGGCCAACCCGATCGGCTTCCTGGTCGAGCAGGCCGGCGGCCGCGCCAGCACGGGCCGCGCACCCGTGCTCCAGGCCCAGCCCACGGCGCTGCACCAGCGCACGGCCCTGGTGTTCGGCTCGCGCCAGGAGGTCGAGCGCATCGAGCGCTACCACGCCGAGCCGCAGGGGCCGCGCGCCACGCCGCTGTTCGCCGAGCGCGGGCTGTTTTCGGCATGACCCCCCTCTGCGCCCTGCACCCGCCTGCGTCCACTGCCATGGAGAACGATCTTGTCTGAACGACACCCCATCATCGCCATCACCGGTTCCTCGGGCGCGGGCACGACCAGCGTCACGCGCACCTTCGAGAACATCTTCCGGCGCGAGGGCATCCGCGCGGCCGTCGTCGAGGGCGACAGCTTCCACCGCTACGACCGCCAGGAGATGAAGGCGCGCCAGGCCGAGGCCGAGCGCGCGGGCGATCCGAACTTCAGCCACTTCGGTCCGTCCACCAACCTGTTCGCCGAGCTGGCCGGCCTGTTCGCGAGCTACGGCCGCGCCGGCACGGGCCAGCAGCGCAGGTACCTGCACGACGCCGAAGAGGCCGCGCCCTACGGCCAGCAGCCCGGCACCTTCACGCCCTGGGACGACCTGCCCGCCGGCACCGACCTGCTGTTCTACGAGGGCCTGCACGGCGCCGTGGTCACGCCCGAGGTCAACGTGGCGCAGCACCCCGACCTGTTGATCGGCGTGGTGCCCGTCATCAACCTGGAGTGGATCCAGAAGCTCTGGCGCGACAAGCACCTGCGCGGCTACTCGGCCGAGGCCGTGACCGACACCATCCTGCGCCGCATGCCCGACTACGTGCACTACATCTGCCCGCAGTTCGCGCTGACCCATGTGAACTTCCAGCGCGTGCCCGTGGTGGACACCTCCAACCCCTTCATCGCGCGCGACATCCCGAGCGCCGACGAGAGCATGGTCGTGATCCGTTTCGCCAAGCCCCAGGGCATCGACTTCCCCTACCTGCTCAACATGGTGGACGGCGCCTGGATGTCGCGCGCCAACACCATCGTGGTGCCGGGCGGCAAGATGGCGCTGGCCATGCAGCTGATCTTCACGCCCTTCATCTGGCGCATGATGGAACGGCGCAAGCAGGCGCTGGCAGGGGGGTGAGATGAGGCCACCTCCCTCTCACGGCCGAGCGCAGCGAAGGCCCGAACCCCAGGCCGAGCGCAGCGATGGCCCGGATCGGAATGTCCCCTGTTCCCCTGCCGAGGAGCGCAGCGCCATGGGCTGCGCAAGGGTACCTTGCGCTTCGACTTCTGACCCATCGTGCCTGTCTGAGCGGAGTGAGCGCAGCGAATGCAGCGAGTTGCACGATGCAGCCCATGGCGCGAGCACCGCAGGTTGCCTGGAGCGCAGCGGAAGGACAGGGGCACCGGGGTCGCCTTCTTTTGCTTACCTTTCTTGGCGAGACAAGAAAAGTAAGTCGGGGTGTGGGGGTGAAGCCCCCACCTCCTCACATCGATCAAGAGAAGTGGTCAATAGAACCCACTGCGTGGGCGCATGCACCTGGAGCCGGGATGTGCCCCCGGCAGTGCAGTCACTTTCTCTTGTTTCGCCAAGAGAAAGTAACCAAAGAGAAGGCGACCCCGGTGCCTCCGTCCCTGCGCTGGCGCTCCGGGCAACCTGCGGTGCTCGCGGCCTGGGCGCATCGTGCAACTCGCTTCGTTCACTGCGTTCACTACGCTCGAACAAGCACGATGGGTCAGAAGTTGAAGCGCGAGGTTCCCCGCGC
>DATKFT010000584.1:0-4792 GCA_035544335.1 Pseudorhodoferax sp. | reverse complement strand
GAGGTGCCGCTGGCCTTTCTGATGGATCCCGCCCACCACCACCGCCACTGGCTGGACTGGGAGGGCCAGCGGCGCGAGTGGTTCTCGATGCCGTTCGACGACGGCGGCAACGAGCGCTTCATCTGGGGCGCGACGGCCGGCCTGCTGCGCAACCTGTACCGCTTCCTCTCGGCGTGACGGGGGCTGTGCCCGAGGGCTTGCGCCGGTGCCGGCCGGCCATCCGCCACAAGGGGGATGCCGTGCTGGCTGGCCATGCGGCTCGGAGCCCGGCGGGGCGTGCGAGGGCCATGGCGTCGCCTATGATGGCCGCCCCATGAGCTTCTTCGCGATCTTTTGTGCGCTGCTGCTCGAGCAGCTGCGGCCGCTGGCGCGCGACAACGCCATCCATGGCTGGCTGCGTGCCTGGGTGCGCTGGACCAGCGACAACTTCGATGCCGGCAAGGCCTGGCACGGCTGGACCAGCTGGGCGCTGGCCGTGCTGCTGCCCACGCTGGTCGCGCTGGCCGGACATTGGGCGCTGTCGTACTGGGTCGGCTGGCCGGCGGCCGTGCTGTGGAACGTCGCCGTGCTGTACGGCACGCTGGGTTTCCGGCAGTTCAGCCACCACTTCACCGAGATCCGCAATGCGCTGGAGGCCGGCGACGAGATGCAGGCGCGTGCGCACCTGGCTGCCTGGCAGCGTGTGGACGCCAGCGAGCTGCCGCGCCGCGAGATCGTGCGCCATGTGATCGAGTACTCGGTGCTGGCCGCGCACCGCCATGTCTTCGGCGTGCTGGCCTGGTTCTCGGTGCTTGCGGCGCTGGGTCTGGGGCCGGCTGGCGCGGTGTTCTACCGGCTCGCGGAGTTCGTCCAGCGCTACTGGCGCTACCGTGCCAGCGTGCAGGGCCAGCCGGCCAGCGCGGCCTTGCAGCAGGTCGCGGGCGATGCCTGGACCGTGATCGACTGGCTGCCCGCACGGGCCACGGCGCTGGGCTTTGCGATCGTGGGCAGCTTCGAGGACGCCATCGACAGCTGGCGCCACCATGCCCAGCAGTTCCCCAACGACAACGACGGCGTGATCCTGGCCGCAACCTCGGGCGCCGTGAACGTGCGCCTGGGCGGCGAGGCGCTCAAGGCCAAGCCCATGCCTGGCACCTTGCAGCCCTTCGAGGCAGGCCTGCAGCCGCCGCAGGATTCCGCGGCCACGCCGGGCCGCGAGCCCGAGCTCGCGCACCTGCGCAGCGTGGTCGGCCTGGTCTGGCGCACGGTGGTGCTGTGGCTGGGACTGCTGGCCCTGCTGACGCTGGCGCGCCTGCTCGGATGAGTGTGCCGCCCGACGCCTTCCTGAGCCCGCACCTGGCCGCGCTGGCACCCTACCAGCCGGGCGAGCAGCCCGCGATCGACGACCTGGTCAAGCTCAACACCAACGAGAACCCGTATCCGCCCTCGCCACGCGTGGTCGCGGCGATCGAAGCGGCGGCACGGGACGGCCTGCAGCGCTATCCGGACCCGGAGTCGCGCGCGCTGCGCCAGGCCATCGCACAGCACCAGGGCGTGGCCCTGGAGCAGGTGTTCGTGGGCAATGGCTCGGACGAAGTGCTGGCGCTCGCGTTCGACGCCTTCTTCCGCCAGGGCCAGCCGCTGCTGCTGCCCGATGTGAGCTACAGCTTCTACCAGTCGGTCTGCCGCTGGCTGGACGTGGCGGTGCGCACGGTGCCGCTCGACGCATCCTTGCGCGTGGACCTCGCCGCGTTCGAGGCCACGCGCGGCGCGCCGGTCGCAGGCATGGTCATCGCGAACCCGAACGCGCCCACCGGCATCGCCTTGCCGCTGGCCGCGCTGCAGCGGCTCGCGCAGCTGCACCCCCACCGCGTGCTGCTGGTGGACGAGGCCTACGTCGACTTCGGCGCCCAATCGGCCACCGCGCTGGTGGACCGGCATCCCAACCTGCTGGTGGTGCAGACGCTGTCCAAGTCGCGCGCGCTGGCCGGGCTGCGCGTGGGCTGGGCCGTGGGCTCGCCCGCGCTCGTGGCCGCGCTCACGCGCGTGAAGAACAGCTTCAACGCCTATCCGCTGGACCGGCTGGCCCAGGCCGGTGCCATCGCCGCATTCGAGGACCAGGCCTACTTCGCGTGCCAGCGCGATGCGGTGGTGCACAGCCGCGAGGACCTGGCACGCCGGCTGCAGGCGCTGGGTTTCACGGTGCTGCCCTCGCAGACCAACTTCGTGTTCGCGCGGCATCCCGCGCACGATGCGGCGCAGCTGGCCGCGGCGCTGCGCGCACGCAAGGTGCTGGTGCGCCACTTCGCGCAGCCGCGCATCGCCCAGTACCTGCGCATCAGCGTGGGCACGCCAGCGCAGTGCGATCGGCTCGTGCAGGCGCTGGCACAGCTGCTCTGACCCGTAGCGCCGCGCAGGTGCTGCGCCAGGCCTAGGGTAAACCCTTGGTTTGCACCCGAATGGACGCACAATCGGCACTTTCCGTTCGAGAGAGAGTGTCCTGTCCATGTCGTCGCCCGCCAGCCGCATCCTGAACGCCGCCTTGCGCAGCAAGTGCATGTCCGCCGAGCAGGCGGCCCGGTTGATTCCCGACGGGGCGAACGTGGGCATGAGCGGCTTCACGGGCGCCGGCTACCCCAAGGCCGTACCGGGCGCGCTGGCCGCACACATCCTCGCGGCGCACCAGGCGGGCCGGCGCTTTCGCATTGGCGTGTGGACCGGTGCCTCGACCGCGCCCGAGCTCGACGGCGCACTGGCCCAGGCCGACGGCATCGAGCTGCGCCTGCCCTACCAGAGCGATCCCACCAGCCGCCAGCGCATCAACCGCGGCGAGATGGACTACATCGACATCCACCTTTCGCATGTCGCGCAGTTCGTGTGGTTCGGCTTCCTCGGCAAGCTCGATGTGGCCGTGGTCGAGGTGGCCGGCATCCTCCCGGACGGCCGGCTGATCCCCTCGTCCTCGGTCGGCAACAACAAGACCTGGCTGGACCAGGCCGACAAGGTGATCCTGGAGGTCAACCGCCGCCAGAGCGCGGCGCTGGAGGGCATGCACGACATCTACTACGGCACGGCGCTACCGCCGCACCGCAAGCCCATCCCCTTGCTGGCGCCGGGGGACCGCATCGGCGAGGCCTATCTGCGCGTGGACCCGGCCAAGGTGATCGCGGTGGTGGAGACGGATGCGCCGGACCGCAACACGCCGTTCAGTCCGCCCGACGAGAACTCGCGGGCCATCGCGGGCCACATCCTCGAATTCCTGCAGCACGAGGTGAAGGTGGGGCGCCTGCCGGCGCAGCTGCTGCCGTTGCAGTCGGGCGTGGGCAACGTGGCCAACGCGGTGATGGCGGGCCTGCAGGACGGGCCGTTCGAGAACCTGACGGCCTACACCGAGGTGCTGCAGGATGGCATGCTGTCGCTGCTGCAGAGCGGCAAGATGACGCTGGCCTCGGCCACCGCGTTCTCGCTGAGCGCCGAGGGCCAGGCCGAGCTGGAGGCGCACATGGGCTTTTACCGCAACAAGATCGTGCTGCGCCCGCAGGAGATCAGCAACCACCCGGAGCTGATCCGCCGGCTCGGCGTGATCGCGATGAATGGCCTCATCGAGGCCGACATCTACGGCAACGTGAACTCCACCCACATCCGCGGCACCAGCATCATGAACGGCATCGGCGGCTCGGGCGACTTCGCGCGCAACGCCTACCTGTCCATCTTCATGACGCCGTCCAGCGCCAAGGGTGGCAGCATTTCCTGCATCGTGCCCATGGCCTCGCATGTGGACCACACCGAGCACGACGTGCAGGTCATCGTGACCGAGCAGGGTCTGGCGGACCTGCGCGGCCTGGCGCCGCGCCAGCGCGCCCGGGTGCTGATCGAGAACTGCGCGCACCCGGACTTCCGGCCCGCGCTGCAGGAGTACTTCGCGCGCGCGCTGCGCGAGTCGCCGGGCCGCCACACGCCGCACCTGCTCGAGCAGGCCTTCAGCTTCCTGCCGCTGCGGCAGCAGGGCTGAACGGCTGCGCCTGTGGGCGCTGAGACCACGCGTCCGGCGCGGCAGGCTTGCCCCGGGGGGCGCGCGCAAGGGCCTTCGCCCTGACCGCCTCATGGGGATCGCGCCGTGCTGGCGCCAGGGTGCTCGGCAAAGTAGCATAGTCCCCCACACTATCTGAGGCGTCGATGTCACACACGGTTCGGCACAAGGAAAAGCTCGTGGCGCGCGTGCGCCGCATCAAAGGCCAGATGGAGGGCATCGAGCGGGCCCTGGAGTCCGAGGCATCCTGCGGCGAGGTGCTGCGCCAGCTGGCCTCGGCGCGCGGCGCCATGAACGGGCTGACGGCCGAGCTCATGGAAGACCACCTGCAGGAGCATGTGGTCCAGGCCGCCACCCAGCAGGAGCGCCAGCTTGGCGGCCAGGAAATGGTCGAAGTGATCCGGGCCTACCTCAAATGAACACAGTGCACACGGGCGGATCCGCGGCGCCGTTCCAGGCGCCGCACAGCCATGTCTTCCTGGGCGCGGACCACGCGCGCAACGAGCGCCGCGTGTGGCTCGTGATCGCACTGACCGCCAGCATGATGCTGGTCGAGATCGTCGCGGGCACGCGCTATGGCTCCATGGCCCTGGTGGCGGACGGCTGGCACATGTCGACCCACGCCGGTGCGATGCTGATCACGGCGCTGGCGGGAGACCTGGTCTTCGACCTGCTGGCCGCGCGCCTCGTCATCCGGCTCAGGGGATCGGGGCGCGGCTATCGCTGGCTGGTGGTGGCGGGCGCAATCCCCTGCGCGATGGCCTTCGCCGCGCTCTACGCGAT
>DATKFT010000583.1:0-8547 GCA_035544335.1 Pseudorhodoferax sp. | reverse complement strand
GAGCCCGTGGCGCCGATCGGGTGGCCCAGGGCCATGGCGCCGCCGTTCACGTTGACGCGGTCGCGGTTGAGCTTCAGGTCGCGGATGTACTTCTCGGCCACGACCGCGAAGGCCTCGTTGATCTCGAACAGGTCGATGTCGTCCACCGTGAGGCCGGCCTTGGCCAGCACCTTGCGCGTGGCCGGCACCGGCGCGTTGAGCATCAGCGTGGGGCTGTCGCCCACGTTGGCCATGGCCACGATGCGCGCGCGGGGCTTCAGGCCACGCTTCTTGGCATAGGCGCCCGAGGCCAGCAGCAACGCGCCGGCGCCGTCCACCACACCCGAGCTGTTGCCCGCGTGGTGCACGTAGTTGATCTGGAGGTCGGGGTAGGCCTTGCGGATGTAGCCCGCGTAGCTGTTGCCTTCCTCGTCCAGGGGCCGCTCGGCCATGACTTCGAAGGCGGGCTTGAGCGAGGCCAGGCCCTCCAGCGTGGTCTGCGGGCGCGGGAACTCCTCGCGGTCCAGCGCGATGCTGCCGTCCTCGCGGCGCACGGGCACCAGGCTGCGGCTGAAGTGGCCGCCCGCGATCGCGGCGGCCGCGCGCTGCTGGCTCAGATAGGCCAGCTCGTCCAGCGCGCTGCGTGGAATGCCTTCCAGCGTCGCGATGGCGTCGGCGCACACGCCCTGGTGCGACTGCGGCACGGTGCGGCGCAGGTGCAGGTTGCCGGCGTCCATCATGTTGGGCGCGGACGGGTCGGCCAGCGAGGCGGTGTAACTCATCATCTCGCAGCCGCCGGCGATCACGAGGTCCTCGAAGCCCGCGGCCACCGTGGCGGCCGCCAGGTTGACAGAGGTGATGCCCGAGCCGCAGAAGCGGTCCAGCGTGACGCCGCTGGCCAGGTGGCTGTAGCCGGCGTCCAGCAGGGCCATGCGCGCCATGTCGTTGCCCTGCTTGCCGCGCTGGGTCGAGGTGCCCCAGATCACGTCGTCGACCTCGGCCGTGTCGAGCTGGTTGCGCTCGGCCAGGGCCTTGAGCACGGTGGCCGCCAGGTGCTGCGGGTGGAAATCGGCGAGGGCGCCCTTGCCGATCTTGCCGATGCCGCGCGGCGTGCGGCAGGTGTCGATGATGTATGCGTCGGACATGGTGTGTGCGGGGCCCTGCGCGGGCCGGTGTGCTGAGGAAACGCCTGCAAGGCTAGCTGCGCGCGCCGGCGCCGTCATCGTCCGAACGGACGAACCGGGCCGGCCGGGGTGTGGCTGCTCAGCCGGCCTGGGACCGGCCCCGGGCCTGGACTTCCTCGCGCCGGGCGCGCAGCTCGGCGGTGTCCAGCGATGCGGCCCAACGGCGCGAGGCGGCCTTCTCCGCGGCCAGGCCATCGGCCAGGCTGCCGGCGTAGCCCTCGTCGATGAGCTGCTTGTAGATCTGCACCACCTCGGGCAGCGCGCTGGCCATGTCGGCGGCCAGCGCGAAGGCCTGCGGCAGCAGCGCTTCGGGCGCGACCACGCGGTTGACCAGGCCCCAGCGCTCGGCCTGCTCGGCGCCCACGAAGTTGCCGCTGAACGACATCTCCTTGGCCCGGGCTATGCCGATCAGGCGCGGCAGCTTCTGCGACAGGCCCCAGCCCGGCACCACGCCCACGCGCGCATGGGTGTCGGCGAAACGCGCCTCGGTGGAGGCGATCAGCAGGTCGCAGGCCAGCGCGAGTTCGAGGCCGCCCGTGACGGCCGCGCCGTTGACGGCGCCGATGATGGGCCGCGGGAAGCGCCGCAGCGCCAGCACGGGATCGGCCTGGGCGTTGCCCAGGGCCTTGCCGTCGATCTCGCGCAGGTCCAGCCCGGCGCAGAAGGCGCGGCCCGCGCCCGTCAGCACGAGCACGCGCACGGCGGGATCGGCGGCGAGCCGGTCGACCTGGTCGGCGATGGCCTGGCGCAGCGCCAGCGACAGCGCGTTCATGGCCTGGGGACGGTTCAGCGTGAGGCAGGCCACGCCGGGCGCGGGCTGGGACAGCCGCAGGATGTCGTCGGGGGGCAGGGTGTCGGTCGTCATGGTGGTGGTGCAGGGGATGGGGTGCTCAGCGGCTGCGCTCGAGCGCGGCGCGCACGAGCGGCAGGTGGTCGTTGCCGAAGTACATGTCCTCGCCCACGAAGATGGTGGGCGTGCCGAAGCCGCCGCGCGCGATGAGTTCCTCGGTGTTGGCGCGCAGCGCGTCCTTGATGGGCTGCGCGGCGATGGCCTGCAGCAGCGCATCGGCGTCCACGCCCGCGCGCGCGCAGACCGTGCGCACGATCTCGTCCTGCGCGATGTCCAGGTCATCGCGCCAATAGGCCTCGAAGCCCGCCTTGGCGAAGGCCGGCAGATGGCCGCTCGCGTCCAGCACCAGGCAGCCGCGCATGAGCTTGACGCTGTTGACCGGGAACACGCTGGGCGGGAATTGGATGTCCACACCGGTCCAGCGGGCCCAGTCCGCCAGGCTCTTGCCCAGGTAGGCCTGTTTGGCGGGCACCGGTGTGCGGCGCGATTCGTAGACCGTGGGGTTCACGGTGTTGAACACGCCGCCGACCATGAAGGGCTTCCAACGGATGGTGGCGCCCAGCTCCCGGGCCATGGGCTGGATGTTGGTGAAGGCCAGGTAGGTCCAGGGGCTGGAGATGTCGAAGAAGAATTCGATGTCGGGCATGTCAGTCCTTCGTGGCGGCGGCCGTGCCGCGGAACAGGTGGCGGCGCGCGTCGTCGTTCATGGTCTTGCCGGGCCGGCCCAGTTCCTTGCCGACCGCGAGGCCGGCCTGCACCTGGGGCCGCGCGCGCAGGTCGGCGTACCAGCGCTGGACGTGCGGAAAGTCGTCCAAGCTGATCTGCTGGGCCTTGTGCGTCATGGCCCAGGGGAAGCAGGCGATGTCGGCGATCGAGTAGTCGCCCGCGATGTACGCGCCCGTAGAGGCGAGCTGGCGGTCCAGCACGCCGTAGAGCCGGCGCACCTCGGCGCCGTAGCGGTCGATCGCGTAGGGGATCTTCTGGTCCGCGTAGAGCAGGAAGTGGCCGTGCTGCCCGGCCATGGGCCCCAGGCCACCGACCTGCCAGTACACCCACTGCAGCACGCGGAAACGCTCGGCCGTGGCCGTGGGCAGCAGCCGGCCCGTCTTCTCGGCCAGGTACTGCAGGATGGCGCCGCTCTCGAACAGCGCCAGCGGTGCGCCGCCGCCGGCGGGCGCATGGTCGACGATGGCCGGGATGCGGTTGTTCGGGCTGATGGCCAGGAACTCGGGGCTGAACTGCGCGCCCGCGCCGATGTCCACGGGCCGCACGCGGTAGGGCAGGCCGCATTCCTCGAGCAGGATGCTGGTCTTCCAGCCGTTGGGCGTGGGCCAGTAGTACAGGTCGATCATGGCGGTCTTGTCTCCTTGCGCTGCTGCGCGCGCCGGCCTTTGTAGCGGCAATCGCGCGGCGGCGCTGTCCCGCAGGTGCCGCGGGTGCCGCAGTGGCCGCGCTGGTCGCGCTGGCCGCGCCGCTCAGGCAGGCGCCGCCACGCGCTGCCAGGCCTGCAGGCCCAGCAGATCGCGCAGCCGCGCCGCGCCGGCGCCCGAGATCGTCAGCGCGCGGCTGTCCGGCTTGCGGAGCAGCCAGCCCTGGGCCAGGCAGTGCGCGCAAAGCATCGCGCCGAGCCGGCCGGCCACATGGCTTTGGCGTTCGCTCCAGTCCAGGCAGGGCCGGCAGTACGGCCGGCGGCTGCCCGGGGCCTGCGCCTGCGCGTCGAGCGCCAGGCCCCAGCGCTGCAGCACGGCGCCCGCGCGGTCCGTGACATGGCCGCTGTCGCCGTCGAACGCGATCGCGCGTTCGGCCAGCAGGCCCTCGGCGATGGCCAGGCCCAGCCGCCCGGCGAGGTGGTCATAGCACAGGCGCGCCTGGCGCAGGTCCGCGTCGCGCGGGCCGACCCGCACGCGCGGCCGGGCCGGCGCCTGGCCGGCGAGCTGCATGATGCTTTCGAGCAGCCTGGCCACCTCGGCGCTGGCCAGCCGGTGGTAGCGGTGCCGCCCGCGCGGCTCCACCTGCAGCAGGCCGGCCTCCACCAACTGGGCCAGGTGGCGGCTCGCGGTGGGGGCCGCCACATGGGCGGCCCGGGCCAGTTCGTGGGCGGTCAGTGCGCGCCCGTCCATCAGTTCGATCAGCATCGCGGCGCGGGCCGGTTCTCCGACCAGGGCGGCGATGCGGGCAATGTGGTTGGTGTTCATGGGCAGGACCTGTGCGCCAGCTTACGGCACCCGGCCAAGCCCATGCTTCGCTGCGCAGCGAAGCATTCGGCCGCCCGCGCGGCCACCATCGCTGCACCGCGGCGCAGGCCGTTTGCAGCGAGTGTTTCCATGTCTTCTTCTTGCAGCGCCCGTTCCGCCGTGTGCCAGGGCCGCGCCATCGTGCGGGCCGCCTTTGTGCTGGCCCTGTTCGGCTGGGGTGTGGGCTTTTACGGACCCCCGGTGTTCCTGCACGCCGTGGTGGCGCGCACGGGCTGGCCGCTGCCGCTGGTGTCGGCCGCGGTCAGCCTGCACTTCCTGTTCGGCGCCGGTGTCGTGGCCGGCCTGCCCTGGCTGCACCGCCGCTTCGGCGTGCCGGCCACGACGGTGGGCGGCGCCGGCGCGCTCGCACTCGGCGTGCTGGGCTGGGCCACCGCGGCTGAGCCCTGGCAGCTGCTGCTGGCGGCGCTGTGCACGGGTGGTGGCTGGGTGCCGCTGGGCGCGGCCGGCATCCACGCCATCGTGTCGCCCTGGTTCAGTGCGCGCCGGCCCGTGGCGCTCGCGCAGGCCTACAACGGCGCGAGCGTGGGCGGCATGGTCTTCGTGCCGCTGTGGGCCGCGCTGATCGGCAGGGCCGGCTTTCCGGCCGCGGCCATGCTGGTCGGTCTGGCCATGCTGGCGGCCGTGCTGTCGATCGCCACGCGCGAGCTGGGCTGGCGGCCCGGTGGCGTGGCGCCAGCGGCCGGCACCCCGGCCCCCGGCAGCGCCGCGGCGGCGGCCCCGCCCTGGCGCAGCCGCGCTTTCGTGACGCTCGCGGCCGCGATGGCGCTGGGCCTGTTCGCCCAGATCGGGCTGATCGCCCAACTGTTCTCGCTGCTGGTGCCGGCCATGGGATCGCAGGGGGCAAGCTGGGCCATGGCCCTGGCCACTGCCTGCGGCATGGGCGGGCGCCTGCTGGCGGTGCGCGGGCCGGGCGCGCAGCGCGGGCAACACGTGCAACGGGACTGGCGCCGCGTCGCGGCGGCCAGCTACGCGGTGCAGGCCGGCGGCACGCTGCTGCTGTGCCTGGTGGGCCCCGCGGCCGGCTGGCCCACGGTGCTGGGCATGGTGCTGTTCGGGCTGGGCATCGGCAACGCGACGTCGCTGCCGCCGCTCGTGGCGCAGGCCGATTTCGCGCCCGCACTGGTGCCGCGCGTGGTGGCGCGCTGCGTGGCGCTGGCGCAGGCGCTCTACGCCTTGGCGCCGGCCGCGTTCGCCGCGCTGTTGGCCGGCAGCGGCCCGGGCGGGCCGGGCCGGGTGGCCGGAACGCAGGGCTTCTTCGCGGCCGTTGCGCTGGTGCAGGGCCTGGCCCTCGCGTGCATGCTGGCCGGCCGGCGCCAGTCCAAATTCATCGTTTCGGACGATGGGCAGACCGGACCCCACGGCTAAGACTGCTGCACCCGACACAGCCGGGCCCCCGGGGCCTGGGCGCGTCCGGGTCCTACCGCGGAACCGGGGCCCAAGGGCCCTGCACGACACGCACCACCAGGAGACAAGAACATGACATCGGATTGCCACGACATCCCGCGCCGCGCCGTGTTGGCCATGGGCCTGGGCGCCGCACTGCCCGTGCTGCCCGCATTTGCGCAAAAGCAGTACGGTCCCGGCGTCACCGACACCGAGATCAAGATCGGCAACATCCTGCCGTACTCGGGCCCGGCGTCCTCCTACGGCACCATGGGCAAGGCGCTGCAGGGCTACTTCAACAAGGTCAACGAGCAGGGCGGCGTCAACGGCCGCAAGCTCAAGCTGCTCTCGCTGGACGATGGCTACAACCCGTCCAAGACCGTGGAGCAGGCGCGCAAGCTCGTCGAGCAGGAAGAGGTGCTGTTCATCGGTGCCGTGCTGGGCACGGCGCCGAACCTCGCGATCCAGAAGTACATGAACGCCAGGAAGGTGCCGCAGCTGTTCGTGCAGAGCGGTGCGAGCCGTTGGAACGACCCCAAGGCCTTTCCGTGGACCATGGGCTTTCAGCCCTCCTACCAGGTCGAGGCGGCCATCCAGGCCCGGCACATCCTGCAGCACCAGCCGAACGCGCGCATCGGCGTGCTCTACCAGAACGACGACCTCGGCAAGGACTACCTCAAGGGCTTCCTGGACGCGCTGGGCGACAAGGCCAAGCCCATGGTCGCGGCCCAGCTCAGCTACGAGTTCAGCGACCCCACGATCGACAGCCAGCTCGTGCAGCTGCGGGCCGCCGGCGTCGACACCTTCTTCAACGTGAGCACGCCCAAGTTCGCGGCCATGGCGATCCGCCGCAGCGCCGAGATGGGCTGGAAGCCCACGCACTACCTGGCCAGCGTGTCGGCCTCGCTGCAGTCGGTGATCAAGCCGGCCGGCATCGACAACGCGCAGGGCGTGATCACGGCCACCTTCATGCGCGACCCCTCGGAGGTGGCCGAACGCGACACGCCCGAGGTGCGCGAGTTCTCGGCCTTCATGGCCAAGTACTACCCCGAGGGCAACCCCTACGAGACGCTCAACGCGCTGGCCTACAGCATGGGCCAGCTCATGGAGAAGGTGCTGCAGCAGGCCGGCGACCAGCTCACGCGCGAGAACGTGATGCGGCAGGCCACGGCGCTGGACCTCACGCTGCCCATGGTGCGTGCGGGCATGCGCGTGAAGACCGGCCCGGCCGACTACGCCCCGCTCGAGCAGCTGCAGATGCTGCGCCTCAAGGGCGACACCTACGAACGCTTCGGCCCTGTCCAGCCGTCCTGAAGGGAGATTCCATGCGCATGCGCCAGACCCAATCCCTGCACCGCGCCGTGCAGCAATACCCCGACCGCGTGGCCACCGTCTACCAGGGCCGCAGCCAGACCTACCGCCAGCTGCACGACCGCGTCGCCAGGCTGGCCGGCGCCTTGCAGGCCCTGGGCCTGCGCGCGGGCGACCGCGTGGGCATGCTGGCCCTGAACTCGGACCGCACGCTGGAGTTCTACCTGGCCGTCTGGTGGGCCGGCGGCGTGGTCAACCCGGTCAACACGCGCTGGAGCGCGGCCGAGATCGCGTTCTCGCTGCAGGACTGCGAAACCGCCATCCTGTTCGTCGACGATGCCTTCGTGCCCATGGTGCCCACGCTGTGCGCCCAGGCGCCCTGCCTGCAGACGCTGCTGTACTGGGGCGAGAAGGGCGTGCCCGAGGGGCTGCAGGACGCCGAGGCGCTGCTCGCGGCGGCCGCGCCCGTGCCCGACGCGCTGCGCAGCGGCGACGACCTGGCCGGTGTGTTCTACACGGGCGGCACCACGGGCCGGCCCAAGGGCGTGATGCTGAGCCAGGAGGCGCTGGCGGCCAACTCGGTGCTCTCGCTCGTGGCCTCGCCGCTGGACCGCGACGCCGTGCTGCTGCACAGCGCGCCGCTGTTCCACCTGGCCGGCCTGTCGGGGCTCATGCGCGGGCTGGTCGTCGGCACGCGCCAGGTGTTCCTGCCGGGCTTCACGCCGGCCGGTGTGCTGCAGGCCATCGCCGAGCACCGCATCACCAGCCTCATGCTGATCCCGGTCATGCTGCAGTTCCTGCTCGACGACCCGGGTGCGCGCGATGCCGACCTGTCCAGCGTGCGCGTGGTGGGCTATGGCGCCTCGCCGATCTCCGAGGCCTTGCTCGAGCGGGCCTTTGCGCTGTTCCCGCAGGCCGACTTCGTGCAGGGCTACGGCATGACCGAGCTGGCCGCCGGCGTGACCTACCTGACCGCCGAGTACCACACGCCGGCCGGCCGCGCGCTCGGCAAGCTGCCTTCGGCCGGGCGCGCGCTGAACGGCATCGACCTGCGCATCGTGGACACCGAGGGCCGGGAAGTGCCGCGCGGCCAGGTCGGCGAGATCGCGGTGCGCAGCCCCTGCGCGATGTCGGGCTACTGGAACCTGCCCGAGACCACCGCCCAGGCGCTGCGCGACGGCTGGATGTACACGGGCGACGCGGCACGCATGGACGAGGACGGCTTCGTCTTCGTCGTGGACCGCTTCAAGGACATGGTGGTCTCGGGCGGCGAGAACATCTACTGCGGCGAGGTCGAGGCCGCGCTCACGCGCCACCCGGCCGTGGCCGCGGCCGCCGTGATCGGCGTGCCGCATGCGCAATGGGGCGAGGCCGTGCACGCCGTGCTCGTGCTGCGCCCGGGCGCCGAGGCCACACTGCAGCAGATCCAGGCCCACTGCAAGACGCTGATCGCGGGCTACAAGTGCCCGCGCAGCGTGGAGTTCATGGCGGCGCTGCCCATCAGCGGCGCGGGCAAGGTCATGAAGTACAAGCTGCGCGAGCCGCACTGGGAGGGCAGCCGGCGGGGCGTGGCCTGAAAGGGGCG
>DATKFT010000582.1:0-2290 GCA_035544335.1 Pseudorhodoferax sp. | reverse complement strand
GACAGTCGCGCCCCCTCGACCACACCCTGGGTGGAGCGCTCCATGGCGGCCACGGCATCCTGGGTGTCGGTCTGAATCGCCTTCACCAGCGCCGCGATCTGGCGCGTCGCATCTGCCGAGCGCTCAGCCAGGCGCTGCACTTCTTCGGCCACCACCGAGAAGCCGCGACCGGCTTCACCGGCCGATGCGGCCTGGATGGCGGCGTTCAGCGCCAGCACGTTGGTCTGCTCGGTAATGTCGGAAATCAGCTCGGTGATTTCACCGATCTCCTGCGAGGATTCGCCCAGCCGCTTGATGCGCTTGGAGGTTTCCTGGATCTGGTCGCGGATGGAGTTCATGCCGCCGATGGCGTTCTGCACGGCCTTCAGGCCCAGGTCCGCAGCTTCCAGCGACTGGCGCGCCACCTGGGCAGATTCCTGCGCCTGGGTCGAGACCTCGTTGATGCGGCCTGCCATGTCCAGCACGGAGCGGCCGGTTTCGCGGATCTCGCGAAGCTGTTCGGTCGACGCGGCCAGCAGCTCGGTGGAGTTGGCATCCACCTCGGCCGTGGTCTGTGCCACGCGCGTTGCCGTGTTCTGCACGCTGCCCACCAGGGCGCGCAGCTCTTCCACCGTGTAGTTCACCGAGTCGGCAATGGCGCCGGTGATGTCCTCGGTCACGGTGGCTTCCTGCGTCAGATCGCCTTCGGCCACCGATTGCAGTTCGTTCATCAAGCGCAAAATCGCGGCCTGGTTGGCATCGTTGATGCGCTTGGCTTCATGCTCCTGCACGCGGGACTCTTCCTGGCGGCGTTCGGCCGCTTCCTGGCGCAGACGGCTGTCGAGCAGCTGCACGCGGGACAGGCCCACGCCGCACAGCAGCACCAGCACCGTGGCCAGCGCCAGCAGGCCCATGGGCAGCGAGCCGATGCCGGCGCCGCTTTGCAGCTTGGTCTGCAGGTCTTCCAGTTGGCGGCGCAGCGGTTCGCTGTCGGCGTTGATGGCGGTCTGGGCTTCGCGGGCGGACACCAGGCCCTGCAGGTTGCCCAAAATGGCGCTGGCCTCGCTGCGGGTCTCTTCGTAGAGCTTGATCAGCGCCTCGATCTGCTCGCGGGTCTGGGCATCGCGCGTGGGAGGCAGGCGCAGTTCGCTGCTGCCGCTCAGCAGGCTTTCGGAGATTTCCTTGAACGAGTTCAAGTCCTTGCCCAGCAGGAACACGGCCTCGGGGCTCACGCCTTCGGCGGTCTGGAATTCGTTGGCCGACTTGCCGATACGCTGGGTCAGCATCACGAGCTGGCCGGCAGCGGAGATTTCCGCCGGGCTGGCGCCCTGCTGCAGCTTCAGCGAGGAGATGGTTTCGGCGATCTCCAGCAGGTCCGAGGACTGCCGGTTGATGGTGCGCAGCGCGTCGCCGACCTGGGTCAGGATCTGCTTTTGGTCCATCACCACCTTGGCGCTTTGCTCGGCGCGCTCCATCAGCGGCGTGATCTGGGCCAGTTCGTCGGCATAGGCGCCGCCCAGCGGGCGCACGCCCATGGAGTCGTCGCCCGAGGCAATGGCGCGCACGTTGCGCGCCAGCACGCCGGAGCTGTCCTGCACGTCCACAAAGGAGGATGCCGCGCCCGTCAGCGCCTGCGAGACCGACTTGGCCAGACGCTGCGACTGCATCAGCGCCTGGCCGGTGGCGGCCAGCTGCTGCGCCGAGCCGTCGGCCTGGCGCAGGGCCCAGGCCGCCGCCAGCACCAGGGCCAGCACCGACACACCCAGCAAGGTGGACAGCGTGCGCTGGTGGCGCGCGGCAGGCGCGCGGCCCAGCAGCGGCAGGGCCACCATGTCGTGGTCAACGGCTGCGCCGCCGTCGCGGCCCGGCATGGCGTCGGGGGCGCCCTGCACGGTCAGTGACGCATCGAGTGCGTACATATCCTGGGAGACGGTGTCTCCGAGCATGCTGTTGTCCGCACCGGAGCCGGCGTCGGCCGGCTTGCGTTGGAAGCGATTTGCAAGACGTTGCAAGAATGACATGGGACGACCTTCAGAAACTCAGGCGCGAATGCTCAGAAACTCGGAGGTTTGGGACAGGCGCTGCAGTTGCAGCTCCTGCCAGCGGTGGCCCGCTTCATCGATATGCACGGGGCCGAAAAAGGCGGGAGAGTGCTCGGGCGCAGGCTCGGTGCGCACGAATGCGTCGGCGCTGCGCAGGCCCTGCAGGCGGTCCACGAGCAGGGCCGCATTCACTTCCAGCGCGGCATTGAACGCCAGCAGGCTGGACTCGGCCAGCGCCGGTTCGCTGCGTGTCACGCCGTGGCCCAGCA
>DATKFT010000581.1:0-8015 GCA_035544335.1 Pseudorhodoferax sp. | reverse complement strand
GGTGGCGACCCACAGACGCAATGTGGCTTCGTCGAGCCGCCCTTCAAGTGCTCGGAACTTCTCTTCAATAGCCTGCGCGGTGTCCATCTCCGCATCATAGGCAGCAATGCAAAGTGTTCAAGTTATTTTTGCTAGGTTCCTCAGCAGCAGCAGGGCCAGCACGATGACCAGGCGGCGCATCATGGTGCGGCCTCCATGCCCGGCACGCCGCGCCGGATCGCGCGGGAGAACTGTGGCTCGGTGGCAGCCGCCCGGGCACGGTCGGCGACGCGGCCGGCGCGGCGCAAGGTCTCGACCGTGTGGCCCGGCACCAGCCCGCCCAGACCGTGCAGGTACTCCGGCAGGTAGCCGGAAGCCAGCAGCCGCCAGTCCAGCGGCAGGCCGCCGACGATGCGGTGCGCCATCTCGTAGACGATGGTGGTGCAGTTGGCCGTGAGCGTGTCGTAGAAGCGCGGCTGGCGTGCCAGTGCCTCGGCCTCGGCCAGATAGGCCAGGAACAGCGCGCGCTGCGCCGCCGGCGCCATCTGCACGCGATACAGGTAGACGTCTTCTCCGCGCACATTGGTGCGCACGCGCAGGATGTCGCGCTCGTCGGCCGCCACCAGGCTCAGCCGTACTGCTTGAAGAAACCGGCGATGGCCGAGAAGGACTCGCCACGCTCCTTGCGGATCTCGATGGAGAAAGCGAGCTGCTCAGTGTCGCCCTGCCCGTCGTCGAAGCCGAACGAGACCAGCGTGTGCGCGATGGCCGGACCCATCCAGTACGACAGCGCCATGTCCACCGAGCGCAGCCGGTCCAGGTCGTAGCGCCGGGTCTCCCAACGCGGCGTGTCGTCGTCGTCGCTGCGCCAGTCGAAGTTGCGCACGTTGGTCAGTGTCACGGCGCTGCCTTCGACCTGCGCCTGCAGGTGGCGCGCCACGTCGTCGGCCCAGACGCGCTGGTCCAACGGTGCGATGCGCACCCACCAGCCCAGCAACAGCGTGAAGGCCACGGCGTAGGCCAGCAGCGGGCGCACCGCGCCATCGCGCCACAGCAAGGCGATGGCCGCCACGGCAAACACGGCCCAGGCTGGGGGGCCGCCGACGGCCCCACGGGGCGGGCAAGGGCAGCCGGTAGTACACCGCCGATGCCGCCCACAGGCTGGACAGCAGCAGCACGAGCGTCCAGGCTGCGCGGGCCATCATGGCGGCGGCAGCGCGCGCGGCAAGGAGCGCGGCAGGGGGCAAGACGGCGCGGGTCTCTTCATACTGCGGCGCATTATGGCGAGCGATGGTGCGGCACCGGCATTCAAGCCGGCCCGGCTCGGTCGACGGCTTCGCGCGCCACAGCGACGCGCTTGCGCAGGGAGACTTCAGCCGAGTCGAGTTCGCCGACAAGCGGGCGCAACGACGCGTTGTCGATACGGTGTGCCTGCCGCCTCGCTTACAGGGCAACGCACTCCACGTGCGCGCTTGGTGGGACTCCCGGTACTTCTCGAACTCAGCGTCCTGATCGCATGCCAGGGACGGTGAATTTTCTCTGCATGCGGATTGATCTGTTGGGTTCAGCAAACACAAGGATGCTCAATCCGGCGGTACGAGCCGGCGAAAACTCCGAATCCAGACGTAGATCTGGTGCGAGCAGCTTCATCGCCAGGTGAACTAGTGTCCTGTCCCGTTATTTTCTGGCATTAATTGTGCATGCCAGTGCAGTATCTTGGGAACGGAGATATCGCGATGAGAACGGGCAGACCGAAGGTCGAATTGCTGCTGTCGGACGAGGAGCGCTCGCAGCTTCAGTCCTTTGCGCGCAGCCGCTCGCTTCCTGCGGCGCTGAGCAATCGGGCGCGCATCGTTCTGAGCAGCGCCAATGGCGAGCTCAACAGCGCCATTGCCGAGCGCTTGAAGCTGACCAAGGCCACAGTGGGCAAGTGGCGTGCGCGATTCATCGAGCGGCGCATCCCTGGTCTGTACGACAACGTGCGCCCCGGCAAGCCGCGCACGATCGATGACGAACGCGTGGCGCAGTTGATCAAGACAACGCTGCACACCAAACCGTCCAATGGCTCGACACACTGGAGCGTTCGCTCCGTCGCGGCCGAGACGGGCATCTCCAAGACCAGCGTCGCTCGGTACTTCCAGCTGTTCGGCCTGCAGCCCCATCGCACCGAAGGCTTCAAGCTGTCCAACGACCCCTTCTTCATTGAGAAGCTGCGCGACGTGGTCGGCTTGTACCTGAGCCCGCCGGACAACGCGCTGGTGATTTGCGTGGACGAGAAGAGCCAGTGCCAGGCCCTGGAGCGCACGCAGCCGATGCTGCCCATGGGCTTCGGCTATGTCGAGGGCGTCACGCACGACTACAAGCGCCACGGCACCACCACTCTGTTCGCCGCCCTGAATGTGCTCAACGGCGCGGTGCTTGCCGCCTGCAAGCCTCGGCATCGGCATCAGGAGTTCCTGTCCTTCCTGCGCGGGATCGACAAGAACGTGCCGGCCGAGTTGGACGTCCACTGCATCTGCGACAACTACGCCACCCACAGCCACCCCAAGGTCAAGGCCTGGCTGGCCACCAAGCCGCGCTGGCACATGCACTTCATCCCGACCTACAGCTTCTGGCTGAACCAGATCGAGCGATTCTTCGCGCTGATCACCGACAAGGCCATTCGCCGCGGATCCTTCACCAGCGTCAAGCAACTCGTCCAACGCATCGATCACTTCGTCGCCGCCCACAACGCGAACTGCCAGCCGTTCAAGTGGACGGCCACAGCAGATTCGATCCTCGAGAAACTGCATCGACTTTGCTCACGTATCAGCGGGACAGGACACTAGAGCGTGAGCGTCCAGTGGACCCACGTTGACGCCGCCCGCGGAGTCTGGAACGCTACCTGCCCGCCACGAGTGGCGGGCGTGTGTAGATGGGCAGCCGCTCAGCTCGGTTGCCAGCGATGCGGCAGCAACTCGTCGATGCGCGAGGCCGGATGGCTGTGGATGCGTGCCAGCACATCGCGCAGGTAGGCCCAAGGCTCGACCTTGTTCAGCTTGGCCGACTATGCCGAGCGCCGAACTATGCCGAGCCTCCTCGGCTTGGCGCGGCTGGTCGTGGTGATCTGCCTGGCCAGTGGTGCGGTGCTGGATGCGGCCATCGGGCCGCACCAAGGCAAGGGCACTGGAGAGATCAGCCTGGTGCGTCAGGTGCTGCACAGCTTTCGCCCTGGCGACGTGATGCTTGCCGACGCCCTGTACTGCAAACTTCCTGATTGCCACTTTGATGGCTGCAGGCGTGGACGTCTTGTTCGAGCAGAACGGCGCGCGCATCACCGACTTTCGGCGGGGCCACTCGTTGGGCACGCGCGACCACATCGTGCGCTGGCCCAAGCCGGCGAGCCGCCCGAAGTGGATGACGCCCGAGCAGTACGAGCGCGCGCCCGAGGAGATCGCCTTGCGCGAATGCACGGTGGGCCGCCAGGTGTTGGTCACCACGCTGTGCGAGCACCGGCGCGTCAGCAAGGCGATCTGTCGCGGCTGTTCGCACGGCGCTGGAACGTCGAGCTGGACCTGCGCAACCTCAAGACCACCACCGGCATGGACGTGCTGCGCTGCCAGACGCCCGAGATGAACGACAAGCAGCTGTGGGCACACCTGCTGGCCTACAACGTGATCCGCTTGCTCATGGCGCAGGCGGCCAGCACCGTCGGCACCCTCTCCAGCTGAGCTTCAAACACACGGTGCAACTGTGGACCGAGTGGGTAGCGCGAGGGTTGTCGGCCTCGCACGACGGTGGCCGGCTGTTCACTCTCATCGCACAGGGTAAGGCGGGGCATCGGCCCGGGCGCATCGAGCCACGAATGCGAAAGCGAAGACCCAAGCCCTACCCTTGGCTGAAGACGCCCCGAGCGCACGCTCGCAGCATGGTCCAGCGGCACGGGCACGACTGGGCTACAAAGTAAGTGCCGTTCGGGCTAGGCATTCGGCGCAGATCGACAGCGACTGCCCTCGTCAGTAACAACTTACGCGAGCTCGACGCGGCAGAACCGGACCTGTGTGCCCTGGAACTGTCAAAGTCGGGTCAGACGCCGGGGCGGATGTGCGCGGTGGCCTCGTCTTCCACGCGCTGCCAGATCTCCACCGCCATGGGGTTGTTGCTCTCCTCCAGGATGTGGCCCACCAGGCCGATGGCGCGCGCGAGCACGCCGATGCCGCGCACGATCTTCCACGGCAGGCCCAGTTCGCAGCAGATGGCGCCAATGGCACCGGTGGCGTTGACCGGGAGCATCTTGCCCGACAGCCGCTCGGCCTCGGCGCAGATCAGCTGCTCGAGCTTGACGTAGTCGCCCGAAAAACCGTTCTCCGCGGCGATCTGGAACAGCCTGGGCGCGCGCGGGTCCACCGGCTTGTGCAGCGGATGGCCGAGGCCGGGCACGATGGCGTTGCGGGCGCGGAACCCGGCCACCACATCGCGCGCGATCCGCTCCAGGTCCGCACCCTTCGTGCCCGGCGGAAGCGCCTCATACAGCATCTTCGCCGTACCTTCGGTGGAGCCCACGAACACCGTGCCCAGGCCGCACAGCCCGGCCGCCACCGCCGCCTGCAGCGATTCGGGCGCGCCGGCGTAGGTCAGCCGTGCCGCCAGCGCGCTGGGCGTGATGCCGTGTTCGACCAGCGTCACCGCCACAGCGTTGAACAGCTTCGATTCCTGCGCCGTCGGCATCCGCCCCACGATCTGCAGGAAGGCCATGTCGCCCAGGTTGATGTGGCCCAGCAGCTCATTGGGCAGGCTCTTGCCGTGGACCTCGATCCGGTCGTGCGTACTCCAGGCGATGTCCGAGCGGATGGGTTTGGTCTTGCGGGCCATGTGGGTTCCTTCGTTGGGTCGTTGATTCAGGCAGCAATGCCGGCGCTGCGCAGGAGGGACAAGGCGCGTTCATACAAAGGCTTGTCTATCATGTGGCCGTCGACCGCCACGGCGGCCCCGCCGACGGCGGCAAAGGCCGCGCAGACGCGCTGCGCCCACGCCACGCGGGCGGCGTCGGGCGTGAAGGCGGCCTGCACCGCCGCCACCTGCTTGGGATGGATGCACAGCTTGGCGCCGAAGCCCAGGCGCCGCGCGCGCTCGGCATCGGCGCGCAGCCGCAGGGCGTCGTCGATGGCCGTGCTGACACCGTCGGCCGGCGCGTCCAGCCCGCCCAGGCGCGAGGCCAGCACCACCTGCGAGCGGAAGTGCAGCAATTCGTCTTCGGTGCCTTCGGGGTCGCAATCGATGCCCAGGTCCAGCGCCAGGTCGACGCTGCCAAAGGCCAGCCGCACCACGCCCGGCACGCGCGCGATGTGGCGTGCTTCTTCGACTCCGCGCGCCGACTCGATGATCGCCAGCACGTCCTTGAAGCAGGCCTCGAAGGCGCTGCAGGCGGCATCGATACCGTCGGCCTTCGGCAGCATCACGGCGGCCACGCCGGGGTGGCGGCACAGCGCCAGATCGTCGTCGAACCACGGCGTGCCCGCGGCGTTGATGCGCACCACCACCGGCGCACGTTCGTCCAGCGCATTGGCCAGCGCATCGCGGGCGCCGGACTTGGCCTGCGGGGCCACCGCGTCCTCGAGATCGACGATCACCGCGTCGGCCCCCGAAGCGCGCGCCTTGGCGTAGCGCTCGGGCCGGTCGGCGGGAACGAACAGGTAAGCGCGCGGCAACGCGCCGGGCGCGGCAGCGGTGCTCACTGGGGCACCCTCGCGCGGCGCGCGGTCGCGCCGCGCGGGACGCAGCGTCGCCTTCGGAGCGGCCGTGCGGCGGTGCTCATCGCGGCAGCCAGCGGCCCATGCGGGCGGTGTCGGCCACCGCCCAGGTGCGGGCGATCAACGTGTCCATCTCGGCCGGCGTCGCCGCGCCGCCATAGGCCGCAAGCCGGCGCGCCTTGTCCTCGAGCTCGGGCCGGCTGAGGGTGTTGCCGGGGTCGCCCTTGGGTTCGTCGACGCGCGCCTGCAGCGTGCGCCCGTCCTGCGTGCGCACGGTGACCTTGCCGATCCAGCGCTGCGGGTAGGCGGTGTCGACCTCGCCGTCGAGCTGCATCGTGACCTTGTCGCGCAACGCGGCAACGCCGGGCGCCAGAAAGTGGCGGTCGAATTCATCCAGGCCCGCATGGCCGTGTTCGGCCACCAGGGCCAGCACGGTGCCCATCGAAAACTTGGCCTGGTGGACCGTGCCGGGAACGACGACACGGCCGAGCACGTCGATGGCGCCCTGATGCACCTGCGCGGTGACCGCAGCGATGTCGCCGGCTTTCAGCCCGTGCTGGCGCATCAGCAGCAGCAGCGCATCGGCGCTGGGGTGGGTGTGGCGGCACGAGGCGTGGTACTTGAACGAGGTCTCGGCCGTCGCCCAGCGACTGCCCAGCCCGGCTGTCAAACGCGCAGGGTCGGCGTCGCTCGACATGCCGGCCGCCAGGCCCTGCGCGCCTTCCAGGATCTGGCGCGCGCCGGTGAACCCGGCCTGCGCGAGGTAGGCCGAGGCCAGCCCGGCCGACGCTGCATGGGCGCAGTGCAGTTGCTTCGAATCGGCGGCATCGCGCAGGAATTCCCACAGCCCGGCCGCCTGCGTGCCGGCGCTGCCGAAGGCGTGCAACATCTGCGCTGCGTCCAGCCCCAGCAGCCGCCCGGTGGTGGCGGCTGCGGCCAGCGTGCCCGCGGTGGCGGTGGTGTGGAAGATGCGGTAGTGCGAACGGCCGAGGAATTCGCCGACGCGGATGCCGACCTCGTAGCCCGCCACCACCGCGGCCAGGAACTCGCGCCCGCTGGCCCCGATGGCCTGCGCCACCGCCAGCGCCGGCGGAAAGACAACCGCCGCGGGGTGGAACACCGAGCCGTTGTGCACGTCGTCCTGCTCGACCACATGCGAGGCCGCGGCGTTGACCATGGCGGCGAAGTGGGGCGAGGTCATGCGCCGCGTGATCAGCACTTCGGCGCTTCCATCGGCCGGCCCCATGCTGCACGCATAGGCCTCAAGGGCCTGCACCGCGCGCGCGCTCTTGCCGGCCAGCGCGGAGCCGGCCCAGTCCAGGAACAGGTCTTCGGTGCGCCGCAGCACCGGTGCCGGAATGCTTTCAAAGAGCAGCCCGGCAGCGAAGGCGGCCAGCCTGGCGCCGGGGGTGTCGTGCGTGCTCATGAACAGTCTTTCATGCTCAGACTGCGCGCTCGGCACGCAGACGCGCGATGTCGCCCGCGCTGTAGCCCAGTTCGGTCAGGATGGCGTCGGTGTGCTGGCCGAGGGCCGGCACCGGGCCCATCGGCGGCGGCTCGTCGCCCGACAGGTGGTGCGGCGGGAACAGCGCGGGCACCGGCCCGCCCGGCGTGCCGATTTCGCTCCAGCGCCGGCGCGCCTGCAGTTGCGGATGCTTCCACAGGTCGGCCATCTCGTTGAGCTGGGCGTTGGCGATCTGCGCGTCTTCCAGGCGCTCGATCAACTGCGCCGCCGTCAGCTTGGACAGCACGGCGTCGATGATGCCGAACAGCTTGTCCTTCTGCGCCAGGCGGTTGGCGTTACCCAGGTACTGCCCGGCCAGCCCCGGCTGCAGCAGGACCTTGTCGCAAAAGGCCGTCCACTCGCGGTCGTGCTGCACGCCCAGCACCACCGACTTGCCGTCACCGCAGGTGAAGGGCCCGTAGGGGTAGATGGCGGCGTGCGATGCGCCGGCACGCACCGGCGGCGGCTGGCCCTCGAGGGTGTAGAAAAGCGGGTAGCCCATCCATTCCGACATCGCCTCGAGCATCGAGATTTCGAGCCGCCGGCCGCGGCCGGTGCGCCCACGCTCCAGCAGCGCCGCCAGCACGCTGCTGTAGGCGTACATGCCAGCGGCGATGTCGGCGATCGACAGCCCGGCCTTGGACGGATGCTCGGGCGTGCCGGTCACCGAGACGAAGCCCGACTCGCTCTGGATGAGCAGGTCGTAGGCTTTTTTCTCGGTGTAGGGCCCGCCGTCGCCGTAGCCTGAGATGTCGCACACCACGACACGCGGGTTCACCGGCTCCAGGCTGGCATGGTCCAGG
>DATKFT010000580.1:0-1763 GCA_035544335.1 Pseudorhodoferax sp. | reverse complement strand
GTCTGCTGGCGTGGGCCGTCGGCCTCGCGCGGCTGCGCCAGCACGGGGCGGTGCAGCAGCGCGGCGCACAGCGCCAGCGCCACCGCGGCGAGCCAGCGCCCGGCGGCGCTCTGGGGAAGAAGAAGGAAGGCGATCACGGTGTGTCCGCTGGAAGTGGCCGTGCGACGGTGCACGGCAGCCACTGTCGGCCGCGCATGAGAAGGCAGTGCGAAGGCCCGGGGCTTGTGTGAAGTCCGTGTGAAGTGGCGCCGCGCCGGGGCCAGAATGGACGCGAACCAGGTTCTCAGGAGGTCGACCCATGCATGGCTGCTGCCTGCCCCATTCCACATGCCGGACACGCTGACCGGCGGCTGCCTGTGCGGCGCCATCCGCTACGAGGCGGCCGGCGCGCCGTTCCACCAGACCTGCTGCCACTGCACGGTCTGCCGGCGCAGCACGGGCGCCCCATTCGTGGCCTGGTTCAGCGTGCCGAAGGCGGCATGGCGCATCGTGCAGGGTGCGCCCGCGCGCTTCCGCTCGAGCCGGCACGCCACACGCAGCTTCTGCGGCCAGTGCGGCACCCAGCTCACGTTCGAGGACGACGACGCCGGCGCAGAGATCGACGTCACCACCTGCAGCCTGGACGACCCGGAGCGCCTGCCGCCCGAAGACCACACCCACGCCGCCAGCAAGCTCGCGTGGACCGTGCTGGCGGACGGCCTGCCCGTGCACCGCGCCGCGCGGCCTGCGGCCTGAGAAGCTGTGAACGAACCCCTCACGACCACGCGAGGCTCGATGACGGCTTGCTTGTATTGCCATCGTCGCGGCCAGAGCCTCGCCCTTCGGGCCGGGGCGCGCCGGGCCACATGCGGGCGTTGCAGGCCTTGCCCGGGCACGAGCCCGGGCGGCGGCCCGCGCCTTCGCCTGTGGCCCGGCGTACCCCGTCGTGGCCGCGATGGATTCATTCACAGCTTCTGAGCGCCCCGCAGGATGGGCGCCCGTCAGCGGCTGGCCCGGGCGCGCTGCTCAGCGACCGGGATGCCGCTCAGCCGCTGACCGCCAAGGTGCGCGCGCGTCCCACCAGTTGCAGCGCGCGGCCGCCGCCCGGCGCGCGGCCGAGGTCGCCCGGCGCCACGCTCAGGATGGGCCGCCACGCGGCCTGCCATTGCGCCAGCGCGCTGCCGTCCTGGGCGAAGACGAGATCGAGGAAGGCCAGGCCGAGCTCGGCGGTCGCGCGCTTGGCCTGGGCGTTCAACGCGGCGCCGCCGGTGCGCGCGCGGTCGGTGAACATGCTGTGCGAGCCGCCCTCGAACACGGCCAGCAGCTTGCGGGGGTGGGCGATCGCATCGAAGACCGCCAGCCGGTCCTGCAGCCCGGAGTGGTAGCCGGGGATGTGGATCACGTCGTCGGTGCAGGTCACGTGCACGGTCGGCACGTCGATGCCGCGCAGCACCGCCGCCGGATCGGGCTCGCCGTAGAACGGCGGCGCGGACAGCACGATGGCCGCGCGCAGGCGCGCGTCCCGGCAATCGAGCACCCGTCCGCCGCGCACCACCTGCGCACCCACCGCCAGCAGCGTGGTGTTGGCGCCGTAGGAGTGCCCGGCGGCCACCAGGCGCTGGCGGTCCACGGCCGCGCCCAGGCCCCCGCTCTCGTCCGAGAGCATGCGGTCCAGCGCGAAGCGCAGGTCGGCGGTGCGCGCGAGCGCTTCGGCTTCCTGGGCCGCAGCCTGCAGCCGGCCAAGCATGCCGAACGGGTTGCCGCGCCACAGGGCCGCATCGCTG
>DATKFT010000579.1:0-1660 GCA_035544335.1 Pseudorhodoferax sp. | reverse complement strand
GGCCCGTGTGGCGCGTCGGCGTGCCAGATCGAGCTCCAGGTCGACAATCTGAATGCGGTCGGGTTGGCTCGGCGCAGTGCCGCGTCGCAGCAGCGTGCGCACGCGCGCCAGTAACTCCGAAAACGCGAACGGCTTAACCAGGTAGTCATCGGCGCCAAGTTCCAAGCCCTTGACCCGATCGTCCACGCTGCCGCGCGCTGTCAGGAACAGCACCGGGACCTGTTTGCCCGCCGCCCGCAGCGAGCGCACGATGCGCCAGCCATCGACGTCCGGCAGCATGACATCCAGAACGATCAAATCGTAGGACTCGCTCATGGCCAGGTGATGGCCCTCCAGGCCGGTGCGGGCCAAGTCCACGATGAAGCCTGCCTCCTGCAGGCCTTGGCGCACATAGTCCGCCGTCTTGGCTTCGTCCTCGACGACCAGCATCTTCATGGCTTTCCTTACAGAATCGTTGCGGTGAGAGGGGCCGCGTGGGACTTTTGCGCCCACTACCGGGCAATGTACCGCTCTGCCCCTTCCCGAAGGATGACACAACCATTACATGAAAGTAATGGACGGGTCATGGGTTGGAAAACGCCCCCTCCTTAGGATGTCCTCCATGCGTCGAACCTTGTGCGTTGGACCCTGAGACCAGCGGGCTGGCCGGGTCCGGGCAAGGACGACTGTCGTTGACCCCCTGGAGGATCCCACCCTATGCCGCGCTCGCCTTTTCTAATCATGCCCCCGGGCTTGTCCCGGCGGCGGTTCGTACAGGGCTTGGCCGCCGGTGGCGTCATGGCTGGCCTGTCGACACCCGCGCTCAAGGCGTTTGCGCAGCAGGGCCCTGGAACGGTCGGGGGGCCTCGCGTTCTGAGCGGCAACGAGTTCGATTTGGTGGTGGCTGAGTCGCCCGTCAATTTCACAGGCAAGCCCGGTATCGCAACCACGATCAACGGCACTATTCCCGCGCCAACGCTGCGCTGGCGCGAAGGAGAAACGGTCACCATCCGCGTGACCAACAAGCTGCGCGAGTCCACCTCCATCCACTGGCACGGCATCATCCTGCCCTACCAGATGGACGGCGTGCCCGGCATCAGCTTCGACGGCATTGCGCCGGGCGAGACCTTCACCTACCAATTCAAAGTCGAGCAAAGCGGTTCGTATTGGTACCACTCGCACTCCGGCATGCAAGAGCTCACCGGCATGTATGGGGCGATCATCATCGATCCGGCCGGGCCCCAGACCATCCACGCCGACCGCGAGCATGTGCTCGTGTTCTCGGACTGGACCGACGAAGACCCGATGCGGATCTTCGCCAAGCTCAAGTCCCAGAGCGATTACCTGAACTTCAACCAGCCCACCGTCATCGACTTCTTCCGCGACGTTTCGCGCGATGGCATGGCTGCTGCGCTCGGCAAGCGCAAGATGTGGAACGAAATGCGGATGAACCCGACCGATCTCGCCGATCTGTCCTCCGCGACCCTGACCTACCTCGCCAACGGCACGACCCCGGCGGGCAACTGGACGGGCCTGTTCCGTCCGGGCGAACGCGTGCGCCTGCGCATGGTCAACGGCGCGGGTAACACCTTCTACGACGTACGCATCCCTGGGCTCAAGCTCACCGTCGTGCACGTCGATGGCGTGGATGTGGAGCCCGTGACGGTCGACGAATTCCGCT
>DATKFT010000578.1:0-5275 GCA_035544335.1 Pseudorhodoferax sp. | reverse complement strand
AAGGTGCCGTGGTGCAGCCGCGGGTCCACGCCGCCCAGGCTGTGGGAGAGGCTGTGCACGCAGCCCAGCCCCTTCTGGAAGGCCATGGCGCCCTGCATGGAGGCGCTCATGAGGTTGAGCCGCGCGTCGCGGTCGCTGCCGTCCCGGGTGGCGCGCTCGATGTGGCCCCAGGCCCGCTCCAGCCCGTCCAGCGCGATGCCGTCGGCCGGCGGGTTGAACGCGGCCGACATGAAGGTCTCCATGCAGTGCGCGATGGCGTCCATGCCTGTGGCCGCGGTCAGCCGGGGCGGCAGTCCCAGCGTGAGCTCGGGATCGCAGATCGCGGCCTTGGGCATCAGCGACCAGCTGTGAAAGCCCAGCTTGCGGTGGTCGTCCACGATCAGGATGGCGCCGCGCGCGACCTCGCTGCCCGTGCCGCTCGTGGTGGGCACGGCGATCAGCGGCGCGGCCGCCTCGGTGATGCGCGGCGAGCCGCCTTCGATCGTGGCGTAGTGCTTGAGCGGGCCTTCGTGCGTGGCGGCGATGGCCACGCCCTTGGCGCAATCGATGGACGAGCCGCCGCCGACCGCGATCAGGCCATCGCAGCCGCCCTGGCGGTACAGCGCCACGGCCGCGCGCACGGCGGCCTCGGTCGGGTTGGAGGGCGTGGCGTCGAACACGGTCGCCGGCAGTGTGCCCAGTGCGTCCAGGGCTTTTTGCAGGATGCCGGCCGCGCGCACGCCGGCATCGGTCACGACCAGCGGCCGCGTGATGCCGATGCGCCGGCATTCCTCGGCCAGCTGGCCGATGGCACCGAACGCGAACTGGACCTGGGTCAGGTATTGGATGAGGGCCATGGGTGTCCGTGGGGTGGGAGGCGGACGCCCAATCTAGCAAATGGCGGCGCGCCTGCGCAGCGCCAAAACCCTCGCCATGGTCGCAGTGGCGACCACGGGCGGCGACCTTCAGTCCGGCTCGGCCAGCGCGAGTTCGGCCAGTCGCTCGGCGCCGGCCAGCGAGCCGGCGCCCGCGATGAAGCGGCCGTTGTGGCAAAAGCGTGCGTCGGCCACGCCGGTCACCGCGGCCAGCTCGTCCAGCCGCAGGCCGGCCCAGGCGCGGGGCAGGTCCTTGCGGGCTTCGAAGGAATGCGGCTCCACGGTCACCACGTGCAGCTGGTACTGCTGGGCGCTGGAATCGGGGTAGATCACGAACAGCACCTCGGGCATTTCCTGGCTCAGCACCTCGCGCCAGGGCAGGCCGCCGCGCGGCATCTGCAGCACGCGCCCGCCGAACAGCGCGGGCGCAGCGCGCACGAGCGCGGCACCCTGGGCCTTGGCGCGCAGCTGGTCCAGCGTGGCCAGCAGCAAACGCGTCACGACCTCGACGGCCTGGCGGAAACCGGCCAGTGAACGCGCCTCGTCCTGCGCGGCGTCGCCGCGGCTGTCCCAGGTGGTGTTGAACTGGGCGACCAGCGCCGACAGGCCGAACAGCCCCGGCGCGCCGTGCGCGACGCCGGTGTCCGCGCGGTCCAGGTGCTGCACGAGCTCGTCGTCCAGCGCGTCGGCCACGCGCTGCGCGAGCGCGGCGTCCTGCAGTTCGAAGGTCTTTTGCACGAGGGCCGCGCCGTGGGCGCGCCAGACCAGGCCCGCGCTCGCGTAGACCACGCCGCTGCTCCGCGCGCCCGCGAAGCCGCGCTGGTGGTGGTCGAAGCGGCCGCGCGCCGCGTCCCATTCGCCGCCCACGTCGACGGCGAAGTCGGCCTGCGCGACAAGCGCCATGTCGCGCGTGCGGATGAGACTGGCCTGCGGATGCAGCAGCAGGAGCACGGCGACGCCGAAGACGTCGTCGGCATGGAACGAGCCGTTGTGGGTCGCGATGAGAGGGGCGTGGGAAAGATCGGTCATGGGGGCCGCAGTGTAGGGGCGGCCCGCACTGTCGCCCCGCGCGGCTTCAGGCGCCGGCGTCCTCTGCGCGCACGGGGTTGGACAGGACGCCGATGCCCTCGATCTCGATCTCGCAGCGGTCGCCGGGCTGCATGAACAGCGGCGGCGTGCGCGCAAAACCCACGCCGCTGGGCGTGCCTGTGGCGATCACGTCGCCGGGCAGCAGCGTCATGACGGCCGACAGCGTCTCGATGAGCTGCGGCACGCCGAAGACCATGTCGGCCGTCGTGCTGTCCTGCACGGTCTGGCCGTTCAGCCGGGCCTGGATGCGCAGGCCGTGCGCGCCGGCCGGCAGCTCGTCGGGCGTCACGACGAAAGGCCCCAGCGCTCCGCTCGCGTCGAAGTTCTTGCCCATGGTCCATTGCGTGGACTTGCGCTGGAAGTCCCGCGCGGAGCCGTCGTTGAAGCAGGTGTAGCCGGCCACGAGGTCCAGCGCATCGGCCGCGCGCACATGGCGGCCGCGCCGGCCGATCACGACGGCTAGCTCGGCCTCGTAGTCGAAGCGCTCGGACAGCGCGGGCTTCACGAGCGGCTCGCCATGGCCGACGGCCGACAGCGCGCCGCGCAGGAAGATGGCCGGGTAGTCGGGCAACGCGTGGCCGCCTTCGCGCGCATGCAGCGCGTAGTTCAGGCCCACGCAGATGATGCGGCCCGTGGCCGGCATCGGCGCCAGCCAGCGCAGCGCCGAGACGGGCGTGCGCTGCGTCGAGCGCTGCAGCTGGCCCGCGCAGGCGGCGACGAGCACAGCCTGCCAGCTGGCGTGGGCGGGGGCGAATGGAATGAAGTGCTCGCCTTCGATGGCGCCGAACCGGGGCGTGCCGTCGAGGAGGCCAGATGCAATGCGCATGGAACAGGCGTGGGTTGGCGCACCGGGCGGAGTGGCCCTGCGCGCGGTGGAAGGAAGGGACAGGGCGGGGGTCAGACCGCCAGGAAGCCGCCGTCGACGACCAGCGTCGTGCCCGTGATGTATTCGGACATCGGCGAGGACAGGAAGACGACGGGCCCGACCAGGTCGGCCGGTGTGCCGGCCCGGCCCATGGGGATGCGGGCCAGGTAGTTCTGCAGCCACTGGGGATCTTCGCGCGAGGCCGCGTTCATGGGCGTGGCGATGAGGCCGGGCGCCAGCGCGTTGACGCGCACGCCGTCCTTGGCCAGCTCGGCCGCGAGCGACTGCGTGTACATCTTGATCGCGCCCTTGGACGGCGCGTAGCCCAGCGTGCCGCCCTGGCCTGCGAACGAGGCGATCGAGGCGATGTTGAGCACCGTGCCGCGCGTGGCGCGCAGGGCTGCCAGCAGCGATTGCGTGACGTTGAAGGTGCCGTTCAGGTTCACGTCCAGCGTGCGCTGCCAGTTGCGCGCTGCGTCCGGGCTGTCGCTGCCCGCGCGGATGATGATGCCGGCGTTGTTGACGAGCAGGTCGACCTGGCCGATCTCCGCGGCGATGCGCGCGGCCAGCGCCTCGCAGGCCGCAGCCTGCGTGACGTCCAGCGCGAACGACCAGGCGGTGCCGCCGGCCTCGCGCACGGCCTGCGCGGTCTGGGCCACGGCGTCCGCGTTCATGTCGGTGGCGATCACGCGCGCGCCGGCCTGGGCCAGGCCCAGCGCGATCGCGCGGCCGTTGCCCTGGCCGGCGCCGGTCACGAAGGCCAGCCGGCCCTGCAGCAGATGGGGGATGGAGGAAAGGGCGTTGGGCATGGTCTTGTCGGGGCTTGCCTGCAAACCTTACTTCAGTTCGGCGCCGGCCAGCTCGCCGTCGAGGAACTTGTTGGGCTTCAAGAACATCGAGAGCACGAGCGCGCCGTGGGGCGAGCGCGCGATGTGGCGGTTGCCCTTGGGGCGCCAGACGTAGTTGCCGACGGTGGCCTCGCCCTCGTCGTCGACGATGCTGCCCTCCAGCACATAGGTCTGCTCGATCTCGATGTGCTCGTGGCGCGGCAGCACGGTGCCGGGCGCCCAGCGGAACAACGCGGTCATGAGGCCGGTGTCCTCGTCCACGAGCAGGATCTTCATGTCGATGCCCGGGGTCGGCGTGGGCTTCCAGGGCAGGCTGGCGACGTTCACGTAGCGCGACTGGTCGGCCTGCAGGGCCTGGTCGGAATCGAAATGGGGGGTGTGGGCGGCCATGGGTGTCCTTTCGAGGGGGAGGGCGGTCAGTAGATGTGCATGCCGCCGTTGACGTCCAGCGCCGTGCCCGTCATGTAGCCCGACAGCTCGGACGCGAGGAACAGGCAGGCGCCGGCCACGTCGTCGGGCTGGCCGAAGCGCGCGAGCGGGATCGCGCCCACGATGCGCTCGGTGGCCTGCGCGTCGAAGGCGTTGGCGTTCATGGCGGTCGAGATCACGCCGGGGTTCACGGCGTTGACGCGCACGCCCGCGGGGCCCAGCTCGCGCGCCATCGATTTCATGAGCGCGAGCACCGCGCCCTTGGAGGCCGCGTAGTGCGGGCCGCCCACGAAGCCGGCGCCGCGCTGCCCCGAGATCGAGGCGATGCAGATGATGGCGCTGCCGCGCTGCAGCACGGGGATGGCGGCCTGCGACATCTGCAGCGTGCCGCGCAGGTTCACGTCGAGCACGAAGTCGTAGTCCTCGCGCGTGATCTCGGCGGTGCGCCGCGACTGCACCACGCCCGCGCAGTTGAGCAGCACGTGCAGGCCGCCCCAGCGTGCGTGCACCTGCTGCACCGCGGCCGCGCAGGCCTCGGGGGAGCGCACGTCGGCCGCGATGCCAATGGCCGCGTCGCCCAGCGTGGCCGCCGCGGCGTCCACGGCGTCCTGGTCCAGGTCGACCAGGGCCACCTTGGCGCCATGGCGTGCGTACATGCGGGCGACCGCGAAGCCGATGCCCTGCGGGTTGCCCGCACCGGTGATGAGGGCGACTTTGTCTTGGAGAAGAAGCATGTTGGGTCTCGTGCAGAGGAGGGGGCGCAGGCGGCGTGGTTCAGTCCAGCTGGATCTGCGCGTCCCTGATCACCTGGCCCCAGCGCGCGGCTTCCGAGCGCACGAAGGCGTCCATCTCGGCGGCGCTGGTCAGCTGGGGTTCGACGCCGGCCTCGACGAGCTTTTGCCGCGTGGCGGGGTCGTTGACGGCGGCCTGGTAGGCCTCGCGCAGCTTGTCCACCACGGGCGTGGGCGTGCCCTTGGGGGCGACCATGCCCATCCAGAACCAGGACGTGAAGCCGGGCAGGCTGGCGGCCATGGTCGGCACGCCGGGCAGCTCGGCCATGGGCTTGTTCGAGGCCACGGCCAGCGCGCGCAGCTTGCCGCTGGCGAGGTAAGGGCGGGCGGGGCCGTAGTCCATGAACATCAGGCCGATGTGGCCGCTCAGGAGGTCGGGCAGGGCCGGGCCCGAGCCCT
>DATKFT010000577.1:0-8917 GCA_035544335.1 Pseudorhodoferax sp. | reverse complement strand
CGACCTTGTTGCCGGCCTTGTCCATGAGCCAGGCGGTCTTGAGCGTGAGCAGGCGCGCCATGTCGATCTTGCAGCGTGCCTCGGCGATGCGCTCCTGCGTGACGGTCTGCTGCGCCACGGTCTTGCCGAATGCCACGCGCGCGGACGCGCGCTTGCACATGAGTTCCAGTGCGCGTTCGGCCAGGCCGATCAGGCGCATGCAGTGGTGGATGCGGCCCGGGCCCAGGCGGCCCTGGGCGATCTCGAAACCGCGGCCGGGGCCCAGCAGGATGTTGGAGGCCGGCACGCGCACCTGGTCGAACACCATCTCCATGTGGCCGTGCGGCGCGTCGTCGTAGCCCATCACGTTGAGCGGGCGCAGCACGGTGATGCCCTTGGCGTCGGCCGGCACGAGCACCATGCTTTGCTGCGCATGGCGCGGCGCCTCGGGGTCGCTCTTGCCCATGGTGATGTAGACCGCGCAGCGCGGATCGCCGGCACCGGAGATCCACCATTTGCGGCCGTTGATCACATAGTCGTCGCCATCGCGCGTGATGCTGGTCGCGATGTTGGTCGCGTCGCTGGACGCCACGTCGGGCTCGGTCATCGCGAAGGCCGAGCGGATCTGGCCCTCCAGCAGGGGCTTGAGCCAGCGCGTGCGGTGCTCGTCCGTGCCGTAGCGCGCGATGGTTTCCATGTTGCCGGTGTCGGGCGCCGAGCAGTTGAAGACCTCGGAGGCGAACGGCACGCGGCCCATGATCTCGGCCAGCGGCGCGTACTCCTGGTTGCTCAGGCCCGCGCCCTTGAAGCCCGACAGCTCGGCCGTGTCTTCGGGCAGGAACAGGTTCCACAGGTCCTGGCTGCGCGCCTTGGCCTTGAGGTCCTCGATGGTCTTGAGCGGGGTCCAGCGCCGGCCCGCGGCCGTGTTGTCCTGCAGCTCCTGGTGGTAGGCGGCTTCCGCGGGATAGATGTGCTCGTCCATGAAGCGCAGCAGGCGTGCGCGCAGGGCCTCGGTCTTGGGCGAATAGTCGAAATCCATGGGGACCTCCGGTGGCGGTGCTGCGCGCTCAGGCGCGTTGGGCGAACTTCCAGGCCAGTTCGGCGAGCGGCCGGGCGCGTGCGCCCGCAGAGACGGCGCTGTCGCTGGAGGCCGTGCCGTCCGCGGCGCGCTTGGCGATGCCCTGCAGGATGGCGGCCAGGCGGAACATGTTGTAGGCCAGGTAGAAGTTCCAGTCGCGGCGGAGATCGGCCGGGGTGGCGAACCCGGTGCGCTCGCAGTAGCGCGCGATGTAGTCGGCCTCGCTCGGGATGCCCAGGGTCTGGATGTCCAGGCCGGCGATGCCGCGGAACTCGCCGGGGCTGATGTGCCAGGTCATGCAGTGGTAGCTGAAGTCCGCCAGCGGATGGCCCAGCGTGGACAGTTCCCAGTCGAGCACGGCGATCGCGCGCGGCTCGCTGGCGTGGAACATGATGTTGTCCAGCCGGTAGTCGCCGTGCACGATGCCCGTGAAGCGCTCGTCGCGCGCGCTGTCGGGCATGTTGCGCGGCAGCCAGTCGATCAGCTTGTCCATCTCGGCGATGGGTTGCGTGACCGAGGCCGCGTACTGCTTGCTCCAGCGCCCGATCTGGCGCTCGAAGTAGTTGCCGGGCTTGCCGTAGCCGGCCAGGCCGCGCGCGGCGTAGTCCACGCTGTGCAGCGCGGCGATCACGCGGTTCATCTCGTCGTAGATGGCGGCGCGGCCGGCGGGCGTCATGCCCGGCAGGCCCTGGTCCCAGAGCACGCGGCCTTCCTTGAACTCCATGATGTAGAAGGCGCGCCCGATCACGGACTCGTCTTCGCACAGGCACAGCATGGTGGGCACGGGCACGTCGGTGCCCGCCAGGCCGCGCATGACGGCGAATTCGCGCTCGATCGCATGGGCCGAGGGCAGCAGCTTGGCCACCGGACCGGGCTTGGAGCGCATCACATAGCGCTGCGAGGGCGTGCTGAGCTTGTAGGTCGGGTTGGACTGGCCGCCCTTGAACAGTTCCACCTTCAGCGGGCCGGCGAAGCCGGGCAGGTGGGCCGCGAGCCAGTCGGTCAGCCGCGGGGTGTCGACGGCGTGCTGGCCGCTGATCTCGCGGGTGCCGACGAAGTGTTCTTGTTCGCTCATGCGCGTGGTCTCCCTGGATGCGTGTTCTGGGTGGTTAGCGGTCGGACTCGACGATGCGCATGAGCGCGTCGCGGTCGCGCACGATCAGGCCGGCCGCTTCGATGCGGATGGCATGCTCGCGCTCCATGGTCTTGAGTTCCTGGTTCACGCGCTGGCGCGACGCGCCCAGCAGCTGTGCCAGTTCCTCCTGCGCCAGCTGCAGGCTGATGCGGATCTCGTTGCCGTCCTCCAGGCTGGGCACGCCGTAGCTGCGCACCAGGTGCAGCAGCTGCTTGGCCAGCCGCGCGCGCAGCGGCAGGGTGTTGAGGTCTTCCACCAGCCCGAAGAGAAGCCGGATGCGGCGCGCCTGCAGCCAGAGCAGCGCCTCGTAGAGCCCGCTGTGCGCCACGAGGATCTTCTTGAAGTCGGCGCGTGCCACGCAGACGATGGTGGTGGCGCCATGCGCATACACATCGTGCGTGCGGCGATCGCTGTCGAAGAAGGCGATGTCGCCGAACCAGACGCCGGGCTCCACATAGGTCAGCGTGATCTGCTTGCCCGACAGCGAGGTCGAGCTCACGCGGGCCGCGCCCTTGGCGCAGGCAATCCATTCCTCGGCGGCTTCTCCGCGCGTGGAGATCAGTTCGCCGTTCTTGTACCGTCGGACATAGGCGCATCGAAGAATGTCGTGCCGCAGAGAGGGGGAGAGGGAGGAAAACCAGCGCCCGCCGTTGATGGCCTCGCGCTCCGCGATGGTAAGAATGGGTTCGTCCATGTCCTGTCTTTTCGGTGACTGCCCGCCGGGCGGCGTCTGGCGATTGTCTCAGTGCTCCCTGCGAGGGGCACCGGGCTGGCCCGTCAGGCCAGCGGCGCCGCGCCGCGCTGTTCGCGGAACGCCGTGATGGCCGCACCCGTGCGGGCGTGGTGCAAGTTGGTGACGAAGTGGTCGCGCTCGCGCGCCAGCTGGCCGGCCAGGGTGGCGGATTCGGCCTCGGCCAGCAATTCCTTGCTGCTGGCGACGGCGTGCGGTGCGCGCGCGTTGAGCTGCTCGGCCAGCGCCAGGGCTTCGCCCAGTGCGGCGCCCGTGCCGCACAGCCGGTTGACCACGCCCAGCGCGTGCAGGCGCTCGGCGCTCAGCCGCGTTCCCAGCATGAGCAACTCGGTGGCCAGCTGGCGGGGCAGGGCGCGTGCCAGGCTCCAGCTCGCGCCGGCATCGGGCGACAGGCCCAGCGCGCCGCAGGCCATGGCGAACTGCGCGCTGCGCGCGGCGACGATGAAGTCGCAGGCCAGCGCCAGGGCGAAGCCGGCGTCGGCCGCCACGCCCTCGACGGCCGCGACCACGGGTTTGGGAAAGCTGCGGATGGCCTCGATCCAGTTGTGCAGGCCCTCGGTCAGCGCGACCTGGTGCGACACGGGCTCGCGGCGGTTGGCCTGCAGTTGTTCCAGGTCGTGGCCGATGCTGAACAGCGTGCCGGCACCGGTGATGACCACGCTGGTCACCTCGGCGCTGGACTCGGCCACGTTGAGGGCTTCCACGCCGGCGGCCCACAGCTCGGGGCTCAGCGCGTTGTGGCGCTCCGGGTGGGACAGGGTGAGCACCATGGTGGCACCATGGCGCGTGCTGAGCAGGGCGGCGGGCATGGGGCGGGGCGTTCGGGCGTGGCCGGCTTCAGGCTTCTTCGTGCAGCAGGCTCAGCCCGATGGCGCCGCGCCGGCGCAGCCAGGGACTGGGGCGGTAGCGCGGATCGCCGTAGACGGTCTGCAGGTTGAACAGCACTTCCAGCACATTGGCCGGGCCGCAGCGGTCGCCCAGGGCCAGCGGGCCGAGCGGATAGCCCAGCCCCAGCGTGACGGCCAGTTCCAGGTCGCGCGGGCTGCAGATGCGCTGCTGGCAGATGTCGGCCGCGATGTTGACGATCATGGCGACCACGCGCTGCGTGACGAAGCCGCCGCTGTCGCGCAGCACGCTGACCGGCTTGCCGTCGCTGGCGAACAAGGCATGCGCGGCATCGCGCATGTCCACGCGCGTGGCCGGGTTCGTGGCGAGCACGCGGCGCCGCGTGGCCGCCTCTTCGACGAGCATGTCGATGCCCACGGTGCGGGCCGGGTCCAGCCGCTCGACGACGGCCACGGTGGTCACGTCGAAGCCCAGCGGCGCCACAATGGTCAGCGCCTCCATGGAGGGCGACTGGCCGGTCTCGATGCGTGCGCCCAGGTTCTTGAGCAGCTGCAGCAGTTCCGAGCGCCGCGCCGCGCGCGGCGAAACCCAGACCGGCGGCAGGTTCTGCACCTGCGGTACGGGCGGTTCGGCGGGAACCTGCGCTGCGCCATCGGCATAGCGGTAAAAGCCATCGCCGGCCTTGCGGCCGATCACACCGCCGGCAACGCGCTGGGCGGCCAGCGCGCTGGGCCGGTAGCGCGGCTCGTCGTAGTACTGGCGGTAGATGGATTCCATGACCGGATGCGAGACATCCAGGCCGGTCAGGTCCATGAGTTCGAACGGCCCCAGCTTGAATCCGACCTGGTCTTTGAGGATGCGGTCGATCATGGCGAAGTCGGTCACCGACTCACCGACGATGCGCAGCGCCTCCGTGCCGTAGGCGCGGCCCGCGTGGTTGACGATGAAGCCGGGCGTGTCGGCCGCCTGCACAGGGGTGTGCCCCATGGCGCGTGCGAATTGCGAGAGGCCCGCGCAGACCGCGGGGTCGGTCTTCAGTCCGGCGATCACCTCCACCACTTTCATGAGCGGCACGGGATTGAAGAAGTGGTAGCCGGCAAAGCGCGCGGGGTCGCGCAGCGCGGCGCCGATCGCCGTGATCGACAAGGAGGAGGTATTGCTGGCCAGCACTGCGCCGGGTTGCACGATGGTCTCGAGTTCGGCGAACAGCTTTTGCTTGACGTCCAGCCGTTCGACGACCGCCTCGATCACCAGGTCGCAGTCCGCGAGCTCGGCCAGCGCCGCCACTTCGCTCAGCGCATCGCGCTGTGATTGCAAGGTGGCGGCGTCGAGGCGCCCCTTTTCATGCAGTTTGTCCCATTGCGCATACACCGCGGCGCGTGCTTTGGCGGCGGCGCCCGCTTGCACGTCGAACAGTTTGACGCTACTACCCGCTTGTGCTGCAATTTGGGCGATCCCGCGGCCCATTGCTCCGGCGCCCACGACGCCGACGACGCGATATGCTGTATCCATCGATCGATTATGACGTGCCGTCCGAATGGTATGGTGCGCGAATGATTCATAAGCGCTCACTGTGAAACTACAACACAAGTTGGTGGGGCTGGGACTGCTGGGGGTGGCGGTCGGCAGTTCGGCATTGAGTTTGGGCCGCGCGCGCGGCAACGTGGTATTGGGGCAGCCGCTGAGTCTGGCGGTGGAGGCGCGCGTCGACCAAGCCGATGACGCCACGGAGCAGTGCTTCCGGGTCGAGGTATTCCATGGCGACACCAGGCTGGACGCTTCGCGCGTGCGGCTCGTCGTCCAGCCCGCGGCGGCCGGTTCGCAGGACGCCGTGCTGCGCATCCGTTCCAGCGCAGCGATCGACGAGCCCGTCGTCGGTGTGGTGTTGCACGCCTTGTGTGGCCAAGGCGGCATGCGGCGCTATGACTTCCTGCCGGACTTCCCGGCCGAGCTCAGGGCCGATCCTGTGGCGGTGGCCGCGGCCCCCGTGCTGGCCGCTCCGGCCGCACCTGCCGCTCCTGCTGTGGCAGCTTCCGATGCGGCCGAGCAGCCCGCGCGCCCGGCCGCCGCCGCGCCAAGCCCGGCGACCAAGGCAGCGCCGCGCAGCACTGGCGCCCCGGCCGTGCGCGCACCGGCCGTGGCGCGCGCACAACCGGCGCCGCGGCCCACCAAGGCGCCGCGCCCGGCCGCGCCCAAGGTGGTGGCGGCGACGGGGGCCGGCGCCACGGCGGCTGCGGCGGCCTCGACGGGCGCAGCGCGGCTGACGCTGGATGCGCCCCAGGGCCGCAACGACGGCCTGCAGCCGAGCGAGGCGCTGGTGTCCGGCCCGATCGACGATGCGGCACAGCGCGAGGCCGTTGCCGCGATCTGGCGTGCCTTGCGCACGACACCCGAAGAAATCGTGCGCGACAGGCAGCGCCTGCTGGCGCTGGAGGCGCAGCAAGGCCAGCAGGCGGCCCAGCCCGGCACGGCGGAGCGCGAGCTGCGCGAGCGGCTGGAGCGCGCAGAGCGCCGGCTGGACGAGGCCGAGAACGGCCGCGTCGACATCCTGCTTGTCTATGGGCTGCTTGCCTTGCTGGCGCTGGTCGCCGCGCTGGCGGCCTACTTCTGGCACCGTGCGCGCCAGGCGTCGCTCGCGGCAGCCACCTGGGGGGCCGACCAGCCGGTCGATGCCGCTGCTGTGCAGGCCGGCCCGGTCGCTGCAGC
Organism: Pseudorhodoferax sp.; assembly: GCA_035544335.1. Classification (GTDB taxonomy): domain Bacteria; phylum Pseudomonadota; class Gammaproteobacteria; order Burkholderiales; family Burkholderiaceae_C; genus Pseudorhodoferax. The sequence goes on along the minus strand of DATKFT010000577.1, from coordinate 2,422 downwards.
GCCGCCGGCCCGTTCCGTGGTGGCTGCCAAGGCCTCGCTGGCCGATGAGTTTCTGGGCAGCGAGCCGGATTCGGCTGTCGGCGCCGTGCGGTCCACGGGCGTGGACACGGACGCCGTTGCGGCCGTGGTGTTCGCGCACGACAAGCCGGCGTCCGTGGATGCCTCGCGCCCCGTGCGGCCCGATGAATTCTTCGACGTGCAGCAGCACGCCGACTTCTTCGTGTCGCTGGGCCAGTACGAGCAGGCGGTCGAAGTGCTCAAGCAGCACCTGGACGAGCGCCAGGACATGAGTCCCCTGGCCTTCCTCGAGCTGTTCGGCATCTACCACCAGCTGGGCCGCAAGGACGATTTCGCGGCCTTGCGCACACGCTTCCAACGCCGCTTCAATGCGCGCATACCGAGTTTTGCGGCATTCACCGACGAAGGCCTGGGCCTGGAGGACTATCCCGCGACCATGCTCGCGATCGAGACGGCCTGGGGCCATGTGCGCGTGCTGGACACGATCGAGGCGAATCTGTCGCGCCATCCCGAGGACACCAGCCAGCCGCTGGACCTGGCGGCCTACCGCGACCTGCTGATGCTGTATGGCGTGGCGCAGGACGTGTTCGTGCCTGCCGGCAGCACGCGGCCCGCTTCGGGTCTGGCCCCGTTCGCGGCTTCCGCACCGATGCCGTTCGCTGCGCCCGCACCCGCACCTTCCGCCGCTGTCTCGCGCACAGTCGGCGCGGGTGCCGCACTCGGCGCGGTTGCGCTGGAAGACCTGACGCTGGAGCTGGACGACACCGACCTGCCGCAGGCCGTGGCCCCATTGCCGCCACTGGACGATGCGGCGGGCCTGGAGCTGGACATCGACCTGTCGACGACGCCCGCGCCGGTCGCCGAGCCGCCAGTGCTGTCCTTGGTCGAGGTCGACATCGATCTGCCGCTGCTCGACGAGTTGCCCGATGCCGGCAGCCCGATGCCGGCGGCTGCGTTCCGCGCGCCGAGCAAGCCGGCGCTGGACAGCGGCCTGATCGACTTCGACCTGTTCGATCCGAACACCGAAGCGCGCATCGCACCCAAGTCGACCCGCTGAGCGCGGCGGGGGCGGCGGGGGCGGCGGAGCAGCGGTGGGGCCGGGTGGGGGCTAGCGCCGCACCTGCAGCGAGCCCGGGTTCACGATGTTGGTCGGTGTGCCCTTGATGTAGTTCAGCACGTTGTCGAACGCGGCGTTGAAGTACATCTCGTAGCTCTGCAGCTCCACATAGCCGATGTGGGGCGTGCAGATGCAGTTCTCCAGCCGCAGCAGCGCGTGGCCTTGCAGGATGGGTTCGCTCTCGAACACGTCGACGGCCGCCATGCCCGGGCGTCCGCGGTTCAGGCCGGCCAGCAGCGCGTCGGGCTCGATCAGTTCGGCGCGCGAGGTGTTGACCAGCAGCGAGGTTGGTTTCATGCGCGAGAGGTCTTCGAGCTTGACGATGCCGCGCGTCTCCTCGTTCAGCCGCAGGTGCAGCGACAGCACGTCGCTGTTGGCAAACAGCTCTTCCTGGCTGGCCGCGATCTGGTGTCCGTCGGCCAGCGCGCGCTCGCAGGAGCCGGCACGGCCCCAGACCAGCACGCGCATGCCGAAGGCCCGCGCGTAGGTGCTGACGATCTGGCCGATGCGGCCGTAGCCGAAGATGCCCATGGTGCGTTCGCGCAGCACCGTGCCCAGGCCGAAGTTCGCCGGCATGGAGGCGGTCTTCATGCCCGACTGCTGCCAGGCGCCGTGCTTGAGGTTGCCGACGTACTGGGGCAGGCGCTTCGTGGCGGCCATGATCAGCGCCCAGGTCAGCTCGGCCGGCGCGACCGGCGAACCCACGCCCTCGGCCACGGCCACGCCGCGTTCTGTGCAGGCCGCGACATCGACGTGCGGACCGACGCGTCCCGTCTGCGCGATGAGCTTGAGCCGGGGCAGCTTTTCGATCACGGCACGGTTCAGGTGCGTGCGCTCGCGGATCAATACGATGATGTCTGCATCGCGCAGCCGCACCGACAACTGCCCCAGGCCTTTGACGGTGTTGGTGTAGACCTTGGCCGCGTAGGGCTCGAGCTTGACCGCGCAGTCGAGCTTGCGCACCGCATCCTGGTAGTCGTCGAGGATCACAATGTTCATGCGGGGCATTGTGCCTCGCACCCGCCGTGGCCCTGCATGGCGCCGGTCAATGGCGTCGGCCTGCGGGCGGTTCGTGGGGCTGCAACAGCCCTTGCGCAACAGCTCTTGCAACGGCCCTCGCCACGGCTTGCGCGGCGGTGCGGGGCGCTGCGTGCGGCGAGGCTCAGTGCGGTGCTTGTGTGGCTTCGGCAGCGGCGAGCCGGTCGAGCTCGGCACACACATCGGCCATGCGCCCGGAGATGACCATGCGGCCTGCTGCGGCACGGCTCTGGTGGGGCTCGAACACGC
>DATKFT010000576.1:0-1962 GCA_035544335.1 Pseudorhodoferax sp. | reverse complement strand
AGGGCCGCGGCGGCCCGTCCGCTGCACGGTCCTGTCCATCCACCACCACTGATTTCCGGCACCCATGAGCGATCGGCTCGGGCCGGTCGACGCGCTCAAGGCCCTGGCCTGCGTGCTGATCGTCTGGCACCACCTGGCCTTCTACGGCCCCATGTCCGAGCTGGCCCGGCCATTGGCGCCCGCGCTGCTGGACTGGCTGTCCACCTACGGCCGCATGGCCGTGCAGGTCTTTCTCGTGGTCTCGGGCTTTCTGTTGGCACGCAGCCTGGGGCCGGGTCGCGGCTCGCCCCGGCCCTGGCCCGAGCAGGTGGGCCGGCGCTACCTGCGCCTGCTGGTGCCCTATGCGGGCGCGCTGGTGCTGGTGATCCTGGTGGCCGAGGCCGTGCGCAACAGCGTGGGCCATCCCGAGGTGCCGGCCGCACCCACCTGGCCGCAGCTGCTCGCGCATCTGCTGCTCGTGCAGGACCTGGTGGGCGAGGAGTCATTGTCGGCCGGGGTCTGGTACGTGGCCATCGACCTGCAGCTGTTCGCGCTGGCCGCGTTGCTGTGCCGCTTGCGCGGCGCGGCGGCTGTCGCGGCCGTGGCGACGTTGACGGCCGTCTCGCTGTTCTGGTGCAACCTGGACCGTCGCTTCGACACGACGGCGCTGTACTTCTTCGGCGCCTACGGTCTCGGCCTGCTGTCGGCCTGGTCGGCGCGCGCCGAGCGGCCCTGGCCCGGCCTCGCGGCCGTGGCGCTGCTGGGCGCGCTGGCGCTCGCGCTGGGCTGGCGCGACCGCATCGCCGTGGCCTGGGTCTGTGCGCTCACGTTAGGCGTGCTGCAGGCCACGGGCGCCATGGCCTGGCAGGCGCCGCGCTGGGTCCAGAGCCTCGCGCGCATTTCCTACCCGGTGTTCCTCGTGCACTTCGCCGTGCTGCTGGCCGTGGGCGCACTGTGGCGCTGGCTGTGGCCGACCGGTGCCATGGTCCATGCCTTGGGCATGGCGCTGGTGTTCGGCCTGTCGCTGCTGCTCGGGGCCGGCCTGCAGCGGCTGGAGCAGGGCATCGTGCGGCCGCGCACCGCACTCGGATGGCAGGTGGCGGTGCTGGCCGCCGGCATGCTGGCGATGGCGCTCTGAGTCGGGCCCAGACCCGCTTCAAGCCAGCGGGTCGGCCGCGAACCGCCCCAGCGCATACGTGAACGAGGCTGCGGCCTGCCAGTCGGGCAGCGACTGCGAAGCAGCCCCTTGCTGTGAAACCGTGTGTGCAAGCAGCTCGAATACGCCACCGGCCGCCGTGGCAATGCGGGCGGCACCTCGGCCTAGCACCGCGTGCCGGCTGGCGCCGGGCCTGTGCAGCTTCTGAACGGGCGAGTTGACGCCTGTGCCTTGACGCCAGCTTGTCAACTGCGCGTGTTGTGGCTCCAGACCAAATTGCATTCAATCGTCAAGATGAATGTTCACTGGAAATTTTGCATACGCGTATTTAGGATGGCTCTTCATTGGTCTCTATGGATGGCCCCATGCCGCGCAACCTCAGCTACTGGTCCGCCGCCACCGGCACGCTGAAAGAGAGCCCGCAGTTCGAGGTGCAGGCCGTGCAGGGTGCCGAAACCCTGGGCGAACTATTCCACTACGCGGTGGTGCTGCAAACGCCGGACTCGCCGGACCTCACCGCCCTCGTGGCAGCGAACCTGCCCTACAAGCAGATGGTGGGCCACGAGGCTGGCCTCGTGATCGAGGTGGACGGTGGTGGCTCGCGCCAGATCAATGGCCTGGTCACCAGCGCGCGCTTCCTGCATGCCCAGGACCGGCGCTCGCTGTACGAGGTGACGCTGGAGCCCTGGCTGGTGCTGGCCACACGCAGCTCGGACCACCGGATCTTCCAGCACCTGAACGTGGTCGAGATCAGCCAGCAGCTGCTGGCTGACTACCCCTATTTGCTGGAGCTGCGCGTGAGCCAGCGCTACCCCGCGCGCGACTTC
>DATKFT010000575.1:0-8693 GCA_035544335.1 Pseudorhodoferax sp. | reverse complement strand
TGGGCGCGCGCGGCGAGGCCCAGGTGTAGGCATGGCCGGGCGCGACCAGGCCCGCGTTGGCGAAGCTGGTTTCCCGGGCCACCGCGGGCTGGCGGTCGAGCACGACCACCTGCTCGCCTTCGCGCGCCAGGTAGTAGGCCGTCGTCACGCCGACGATGCCGCCTCCGAGGATGACGGTGGGCATGGCGCGCCTCAGAGCGCAGCGATGGCGCCGATCTCGACCGTGTACTGCGGGAAGGCCAGCTTGGACTCCACGCAGGCGCGGGCCGGTGTGTGGCCCTGCGGCACCCAGGCGTCCCACACGCCGTTCATGGCGTTGAAGGTGGCGGCCTCGGCCAGCCAGATGTTGGCGCTCAGGATCTTCTCCTTGCTGGAGCCGGCCTCGGCCAGGATGCGGTCGATCTTGGCCAGGATCTGCGCGGTCTGGCCCGCGACATCGGCCGTGGTGTCGTCGGCGACCTGGCCCGACACGAAGACGAAGCCGTTGCAGACGACGGCGGCGCTCATGCGGGCGCCGGGCTGGATGCGTTGGATGTTCATGGTTTTACCTCGGTGTATTGAAAACAAGTGTCGGCACTTGTGCCGGCAGCGTTTGTAGTGGCGCTACTGCATTGAGGAATAGAGTGTTTTCCCTATCACGCCTTTGCAATGAGCATGCCAGCCTATACGCCTATCTCCATATGTGTCGACACATGCTTTTGCAGTTGATTGGTGCGCGTTCTGCACAGGCCTGCCCTGATTTGGTTCGCCTGCACTCGCCTTGGGCGGGCCGGCGGCCGGCCCGCGCCGTGGCGGGCCCGCGCAGGGCCTGGCCGCATGGCACGCGGCTTGCGCCGGGCTGGCGCGGTCCGCACGCCGCACCGCCCCACCTCGGAACCCCGGGCGCGCCGCGGCGCAGCCCCCAGCCCTTTCTGCACGGCATGATTTCCTCGCTCAACACCATCGTCGGCCGGCTGCATGCCAAGCAGTTGCGCCTGCTCGTCGCGCTGGCCGACCAGGGCTCGCTGCTCAACGCCGCGCGCGAGGTCGCGCTGTCACAGCCCGGCGCGAGCAAGTCGCTGCGCGAGATCGAATCGCTGTTCGGCACCCCGCTGTTCACGCGGACCAACCGCGGGCTCGTGCCCAATCCCGCGGGCCACTGTGTGGTGCAGTACGCGCGGCTGTTCCAGACCGACATCGCGCACCTGCGCGAGGCGCTGATCGGCGTGCTGAGCGGCAGCGGCGGGCGCGTGGCCGCGGGCATGGTCATGGGCGCCGTGCCGCTGGTGGCGCAGGCCGTGACGGGGCTCGCCGCGCGGCAGCCGCAGCTCTCGGTCGAACTCGTGGAGGACACCAGCGCCGCGCTGCTGGCCCTGCTCGACGAGGGCCGCATCGACCTGGCCGTGTGCCGCACGAGCGTGAGCCGCGCACCCGCGCGCTACGAGGCCTGCGACCTGCAGGCCGAGACGCTGGCCGTTGTGGCCCACGCGGAGCACGCGCTCGCGCGCAGGAAGCGTGTGGCGCTGGCCGAGCTGTCCGGCGCGCGCTGGATCGTCTACCGCGCACAGATGCCGATCCGCCGGTCGTTCGAGCAGGCGTTCCAGGCGGCCGGCCTGAAGCTGCCGCAGCATCCCATCGAGACCACCTCGGCGTTCGCGACCGCGGCGCTGCTGCAGCGCAACCGCGACATGCTGACGCTGCTGCCGACCGCCGTGGCCGACCAGTTCGTGCAGCAGGGCTGGGCGGCCCGGCTCGCATGGCCGATCCGCGCGCGCAGCGAGCCCTACGAACTCGTGACGCGCAAGGGCGCCGCGCTGCCGCCCGGCGCCCAGCTGCTCATGGCGGAGCTGCAGCGCTGCGCAGGGCCCGGCACAGGACCGTGTGCGGCCGCCAGGCTTGCGCCGCAGTGATGGCGCTATCGCCATTTTTCAATAGGCACGCCAGGCGGCGATTCCTATCCTTGCGCCGGTCCCACCGGTCCACACCACGGTTCCGAGGAACCGGCCCACGAACCTCCCAGTGAACATGGCCCACGCAACACCGCACCCGCCCCACGCCACCGCGCCTTCCACCTCGTCCACGCCTGACGGCCTGCAGCCGGTCAGCCTGGACGACAAGTACACACGCACCCAGGGCCGGATCTTCATCACGGGCACGCAGGCCCTGGTGCGCCTGCCCATGACACAGCACCAGCGCGACGCGCAGCAGGGCCTGCGCACCGCGGGCTACATCTCGGGCTACCGCGGCTCGCCGCTCGGAACCTTCGACGAGCAGATCGTCAAGGCCAGGAAGTTCCTGGCCCAGCACGAGGTGGTCTTCGTGCCCGGCGTGAACGAGGACCTGGCCGCCACGGCGGTCTGGGGCACGCAGCAGGCCGAGGCCACGGGCGAAGGAAAGTACGACGGCGTGTTTGCCATGTGGTACGGCAAGGGCCCCGGCGTGGACCGCACGGGCGACGCCTTCCGCCACGGCAACCTCGCGGGTTCCTCGCAGCGCGGCGGCGTGCTCGTGCTGATGGGCGACGACCACACCTGCGAGTCGTCCACCACCTGCCACCAGAGCGAGTTCGCGATGGTGGACGCCATGATCCCCGTGCTGAGCCCCTCGGGCGTGCAGGAGATCCTGGACTACGGCGTGCTGGGCTGGGCCCTGTCGCGCTACAGCGGCTGCTGGGTGGGCATGAAGTGCGTGAAGGACACGGTGGAGGCCACGGCGTCGATCGACGTGGACATCGACCGCGTGCGGATCGCGCTGCCCGAGGGCGTGGAACTGCCGGCCGACGGCCTGAACCTGCGCCAGCCCGACACGCCGCACGCGCAGGAGGCCCGGCTGCACCGGCACAAGCTCGGCGCGGTGAAGGCCTTCGCGCGCGCCAACGGCATCGACCGCGTGGTGCTGGACTCGGCCACGCCCCGGCTGGGCATCGCCACGCACGGCAAGAGCTACCTGGACGTGCTGCAGGCGCTGGACGAGCTGGAACTCAGCGAGGCCGACGCCGCGCGGCTGGGCCTGCGCCTGTACAAGGTGGGCCTGACCTGGCCGCTGGAGCCGCAGGGCGCCATGGCCTTCGCGCAGGGCCTGCACAAGATCCTCGTGGTCGAGGAAAAACGCAGCCTGCTGGAGTTCCAGCTCAAGGAGCAGCTGTACGGCATGCCGAACGCGCCGGCCATCGTGGGCAAGCTCGACGAGCAGGGCGCGACGCTGCTGCAGTCCGAGATGGCGCTGGACTCCAACCAGATCGCGATCGCGATCGGCGAGCGCCTGCTCGCGCTGAACGGCGATGGCGATGGGGTGGGCAGCGACGTCGCCGCGTTGCGCGCGCGCGTCGAAGCCGTCCGGTCCTACCGCCAGCCCAAGGGCGTCATCGACATCCTGTCGCGCAGCTTTTACTTCTGCAGCGGCTGCCCGCACAACTCCTCCACGGTCGTGCCCGAGGGCAGCAAGGCCTACGCGGGCATCGGCTGCAGCTGGATGGCGCAGAGCATGGAGCGCTCCACCATGGGCTACACGCAGATGGGCGCGGAAGGCCTGGCCTGGGTCGGCGAGGCTCCCTTCTCCAAGCGCCGCCACATGTTCCAGAACATCGGCGACGGCACCTACTTCCACTCGGGCCTGCTCGCGATCCGCGCGGCCGTGGCGGCCAGGACCAACATCACCTACAAGATCCTGTTCAACGACGCGGTCGCGATGACGGGCGGCCAGCGCCACGACGGCCCGCTGGACGTGCCGACCATCGCCCACCAGGTGCGCGCCGAGGGTGTGCAGCGCATCGCGGTGGTCAGCGACGAGCCCGGCAAGTACCCGGCGGCGACCACCTGGCCCGCGGGCGTCAGCATCCACCACCGCGACGAGCTCGACGCGGTGCAGCGCGCGCTGCGCGAGGTCGAAGGCACGAGCGCGCTGATCTACGACCAGACCTGCGCGGCCGAGAAGCGCCGGCGCCGCAAGCGCGGCAGCTTCCCCGACCCGGCCAAGCGCCTCCTCATCAACGACCTGGTCTGCAAGGGCTGCGGCGACTGCGGCACCCAGTCCAACTGCGTGTCCGTGCAGCCACTGGAGACGGAGCTGGGCCGCAAGCGCAGCATCGACCAGTCGTCCTGCAACAAGGACTACTCCTGCGTGAAGGGCTTCTGCCCGAGCTTCGTGACCGTGCTGGGCGGCCAGCTGCGCAAGCCCGCGCGCGTGGGCGGCACGGCCCTCTTCCCGGCCCTGCCCGAGCCCGAGCTGCCCGTGCTGGGCGAGGGCGTCTACAGCATCCTCGTGACCGGCATGGGCGGCACGGGCGTGGTGACCATCGGCGCCATCCTGGGCATGGCCGCCCACCTGCAGGGCATGGGCTGCGGCATCCTGGACATGGCGGGCCTGGCGCAAAAGGGCGGCTCGGTCTGGAGCCACCTGCGCTTTGGCCGTTCGCCCGAGGCGATCAAGACCATCCGCATCGCGGCTGGCGGCGCCGACCTGGTGCTGGGCTGCGACATGATCGTGGCCGGCAACTCCAAGACCCTGGCGCTCACGCGCAAGGGCCGCACCCGCATGCTGGTCAACCTGGGCGAGACCATGCCGGGCGACTTCGCGCGCAACGCCGACATGCAGTACCCGAGCGCGGGCCTGCGCAGGAACATCGCCGACAGCGTGGGCGCCGAGCAGGCCGAGTTCGTCGACGCGGGCCGCATCGCGCTGGCGCTCATGGGCGACAGCATCGCGGCCAACATGTTCATGCTGGGCTATGCCTACCAGCGCGGCCTGGTGCCGATCACGGCCGAGGCCATCGACCAGGCCATCGAACTCAACGGCGCGGCGCAGCAGATGAACCGCGAGTCCTTCCTGTGGGGCCGCCGCACCGCGGTCGACCGCCAGGCCGTCGAGAACCTCATCGCCGCACGCCAGGACGCCGCGCGCGCCAGCCTGGCGCCCGCGCCCATGGAAGACCTCGCGCAGGCCATCGCGTGGCGCCGCCAGTTCCTCGTGGACTACCAGAACGCGGCCTACGCGCAGCGCTACACGGCGCTCGTGGACAGGGTCGAGCGCCTGGAGCGCCAGCACTTCCCGGGCCGGACCGCGCTCACGCGCGCCGTCGCGCAGTACCACTTCAAGCTCATGGCCATCAAGGACGAGTACGAGGTGGCGCGCCTGCACGCCGACAGCGGCTTTCTCGCGAGCGTGGCGCAGCGCTTCGAGGGCGACTACCGGCTGGTCTTCAACCTCGCGCCGCCGCTGCTGGCCCGCCGCGACCCGGCCACGGGCGCGCCGCGCAAGCGGGAGTTCGGCGCCTGGATCGTGCCCGTGTTCCGGCTGCTCGCGAAGATGCGCTTCCTGCGCGGCAGCGCCTTCGACCTGTTCGGCCACACGCAGGAGCGGCGCATGGAGCGCCAGCTGCTGGCCGACTACGAGCAGCGCATCGCGCAGGTGCTGGACACGCTGCAGACCACGGGCGATCCGGCCCACCACGAGGCCGCCGTCGCGCTGGCCAGCCTGCCCGAGCAGATCCGCGGCTACGGCCATGTGCGCGCGCGCAGTGTGGCGGCGGCGAAGCAGCGCGAGACCGCACTGCTGGCCGCGCTGCAGCGCCGCGTGATCCCGCTGCGCAAGGCGGCCTGAGCACGGCGGCAAGGCCGTACCGTCCTCGGGCCGGTGCGCAAGAGCCCACCTAGCCGAGCGCCATGGCCAGCAGCACGGCCACCAGCAGGCCCATGTAGACCCGTGCGTGCACGCGGTCGGGGATGGCGCCGATCCAGGGCGCGGCCGCGCGGATGCCCACGAGCGAGCCCGCGACCAGCACCGCGAACGCGCGCAGGTCCACATAGCCCAGGTGCCAGCCGCCCGGCAGTGGCGGGCCCGGGGGTGACAGCAGGGCATAGGTCGCGCTGCCGGCCAGCGCGACCGGCAGCGCCAGCGGGTTGGCCATGGCGGTGGCACCCGTCATGCTCGCGCCGCGCCGGCGCAGCAGCGGCACGGTCATGACACTGCCGCCCACGCCGAGCAGCGCCGCCACCCAGCCGATGGCCAGGCCGGCCACGGCGTCGCTGCGCCGGCCGGGGCGCCGACCCGGCCCGGCCGCTCGCGTGAGAAAGCCGGGCCGCAGCAGGCCGTCGAGGATGGTCAGCGCGAGGTAGGCCACGAAGGCCCAGCGCAGCCAGGCGCCCTGCACGGCCGTGGCCGTCAGCGCGCCGGCGGCACTGCCCAGCGCGATGAAGCCCAGCAGCGGCCGGACCTGCGCCCAGTCCAGCGAGCCGGCACGCTGGTGGCGCGCCGTGGCCATGGCCGAGCCGAACACCATCACGCAGGTCGAGGTCGCGACTGCGATCTGCATCGCGGATCCGGCATCGGCCTGCGCCGGGCCCTGCAGCTGCGTGAGCGCGTGGTAGAGCAGCGGCACCACGACGAAGCCGCCGCCAAAACCGAACAGAACCGTGCTCACCCCGGCCAAACCGCCGCAGGCGGCCAACAACACATACAAGCTCATCGCGCTTCCCAGCCACAAAAGCCTGCGAGCTTAGGCAGGGCGGTGCTGGCCCGCTTTCGAAGTCTGGTCAAGAATGTTTGCATTTGAGCCAAGCAGGAACAGGCCGTGCGCAACACCTCCGTGGAAACCGTCGATGGGCTGGACCGCCCCGTGCTGGCCATCGGCAACGACTACGCGCCGGGCACCTTGCTCGAGCAGCACCACCACCGGCGCGCGCAGTTCCTCTACGGTGCCAGCGGGCTCATGGAGGTCGGGACCGACGACGGCGCCTGGGTCGTGCCGCCCAACTGCGGGGTCTGGATCCCCGCGCGCCAGCCGCACCGCGTGCGCATGGTGGGGGTCAGCACGCGCAGCCTGTACATCGCGCCGCAGGCGGCGCCGCGGCCGGGCCAGCGCTGCGAGGTGCTGCTCGTCTCGCCGCTGCTGCAGGCCCTGCTGCTGGAGGCCGTCGACATCCCCGCGCTGTACGCGCCGCAGGGCCGCGACGCGGCGCTCATGCGCCTGGCCTTGCACGAGCTCGCGCGCGCACCCGCGCTGCCGTTCTTCGCGCCGCTGCCGCGCGACGCCGCGCTGCATGCGCTGTGCGTGGCCTTCCTGCACGCGCCCCACATGGCCACGCTGGCGGCGGCCTGGGCGGCGCGGCTGCACCAGAGCGAGCGCAGCTTCACGCGCTTCTTCCGCGCACAGACCGGCATGGCCTTCGGCCAGTGGCGCCAGCACGCCTGCCTGGTCGCGGCGCTGGCCCGGCTCTCGGCGGGCCAGGCCGTGACCGCCGTCGCGCTCGACCTGGGCTACGAGAGCCCGGGTGCGTTCTCGACCATGTTCAAGCGGCGGCTGGGCTTCAAGCCCTCGGAGGTCGCGCGCCAGACCGCGGTGCCCGGGCCGCCGGGAACGGCCGCGGCGCATCGGTGAAGCATCGTTAAGAATCGGCGCCTTGCCCGAGAACAGAACACCACGATGCTCCGCTACCACACCATCCCCGTGACCGCCTTCCAGCAGAACTGCTCGCTGCTCTGGGACGACGCCAGTGGCCAGGCCGCCGTCGTCGACCCCGGCGGCGACCTGGACCGGCTGCTCGCCGCCGTCGACGAACGCGGGCTGCGGCTCGAACAGATCTGGCTCACGCATGCCCACATCGACCACGCGGGTGGCACGGGCGAGCTGGCCGAGCGGCTGGGCCTGCCCATCGTGGGCCCGCACCCGGGCGACCAGTTCTGGATCGACGGCCTGCCCGAGCAGAGCCGCATGTTCGGCTTTCCGCCGGCGCAGGCCTTCACGCCCACGCGCTGGCTGCACGACGGCGACGAGGTGACGCTGGGCGCGCACCGGCTGCAGGTGCGGCACTGCCCGGGCCACACGCCTGGCCATGTGGTCTTTTATTCGCCCGAGATCCAGCGTGCCTTCGTGGGCGACGTGCTGTTCGCGGGCTCCATCGGCCGCACCGACTTTCCGCAGGGCAACCAGCAGCAGCTGCTGGACAGCATCGTGCAGCGCCTGTGGCCCATGGGCGACGACACGGTGTTCATCCCGGGCCACGGGCCCGAGAGCAGCTTCGGCCGCGAGCGGGCCAGCAACCCCTACGTCGGCGGCACCTGATTCGGCCGCTGCGCGACCACGAGCCGCGGCGAGAAGCTCTGCAGCAGCTCACCGCGCTGGTTCAGCGTGCGGCAGCGGACCTGGACCATGGCCCGGCCGGGCTTGGAGCGCGAGGGCACGATCTCGAGCACCTCGCTTTCCACGTGCAGCCGGTCGTCGGGCCGCGTGGGCTGGGGCCAGTGCAGTTCGCCGCCCGAGCCGATGATGCCGTCGGCCAGCGGCAGCCCGCTGTCCACGAGCAGGCGCATCGTGATGGCGGCCGTGTGCCAGCCGCTGGCGGCCAGGCCCTTGAACAGCGTGCGCTGCGCGGCGGCCTCGTCGGTGTGGAAGGGCTGCGGGTCGAACTGGGCCGCGAAGGCCTGGATCTGCGCGGCGTCGAGCGCGTGCTCGGCGCTCGTGAAGCGGTCGCCGACCCGCAGGTCGTCGAGGTACAGACTGGGGGCGTTGGCCATGGGATGCTCCTTCAGAAATCCAGGACCACGCGGCCCGTGGTCTGGCGGTCCTGCGCGCGCGCGAACGCCTCGCCCGCCTGGGCCAGGCCGTAGCGGGCCGCGATGCGCGGGCGGATGCGGCCTGCGGCGTGCAGCGCACCCACATCGGTGAGCAGCCGGGCCATGGCCTCGGGCTGGCGCTCGCGGTACTGGCGCAGGTCCAC
>DATKFT010000574.1:0-5871 GCA_035544335.1 Pseudorhodoferax sp. | reverse complement strand
CGGTTAAGACCTCTTGAAAATCGTTCGCTGGCGGTGGGCGAGGCGGCTGCCTAGACTGGCCAGCCACTGAACGGCACGAGGTTTCCCGATGAATTGCAAACACGCGCTGGCCGCTGGCCTGGCGGCGCTCGCGGTCTGCATGGCGCCCGCTGCGGGCGCCCAGACCGCGAGCTACCCGAACCAGCCCATCCGGCTGGTGATCGGCTGGACGGCCGGCGGCGCCACCGACATCCTGGCGCGCCAACTGGCGGCCCACATGGCCAGGCAGCTGGAGCAGCCTGTGGTGGTGGACAACCGCCCCGGTGCCGTCGGCACGATCGCCCAGGGCGAAGTGAGCCGCGCCAGGCCGGACGGCTACACTCTGACCCTGGCCACGAACAGCACCTACGCGATCGCCCCGCACCTGATCAAGTCGCTGCCGTATGAGCCCGGCGCGCTCGTCCCGGTCTCCCTCGTCGGCGTGAGCCCGCTCATCCTGACGGTCAAGACGGGGCTCGACGTGCAGGGCGTCAAGGGCCTGCTCGACATGGCGCGCAAGCAACCCGGCCAGCTGAACTACGCGTCGGGTGGCAACGGTTCCACCAGCCAGCTGGCGGCAGAGTTGTTCAAGGACCTGACCCGCACCGCCATCACCCACATTCCCTACAAGGGCGGTGGTCCCGCGACGCTGGCGGTGGCCGCCGGCGAAGTGGATCTGGGCTTCGTCGACATCGGTGTGGCCATGCCCTTGATCCGCGCCGGCCGCCTGAAGCCGGTGGCGGTGTCCGGCAGCAGCCGCAGCCCGCTTTTGCCGCAGGTGCCCACCGTCGAGGAAGCCGGTGTGCCGCGCTTCGAGTCGGCCACCAAGTTCGCGCTGTTCGCACCGGCCGGCACGCCGGCCGCCATCATCGAGCGCCTGCACGAGGCGGTACGCAGCGCCCGCAAGAACGACGAACTGAACGACAAGCTGCGCCAGCAGGGCATCGAACTGGTCGCCAGCAGCCCGGCAGAACTGGGCAGGGACGCGTCCGAGGGGCTCGCCAAGTGGGGCCGCCTGATTGCCGAGCGCAGGCTGTCGCTGGAATGAAGACCGTGCAAGGACTGCCCCGGTGCGCCCAGGCTTTCTCGGTTGAGCGGTGCCGCTGCCTGCAGCGCACCCCCGTCGCGGCATGAAGGCGCGCGTTGCCATCGTCGGCGCTGGTCCGATCGGCTGCGCTGCCGCCGCCTTCCTGGTCCGCGCGGGACACGCGCCGGCCATGTGGTCGCCCACCGGCAGCCGCCTGCACCGCAACGCGGGCCGGGCCGGCGTCGCCTGCACCGGTGCCCTGCAGGGCGAGGTGGAGTTCGAACTGCTGGCCTCGCCGGACCGGCTCGCGGAGTTCCCCGTCGTGCTGGTCTGCCTGCCGGCCGATGCCTACGCCTGCGTGCTGGGGCCGCTGAATGCCGGTTGGCGCAGTGGCCAGCATGTGGTCGTCAGTGGGGCGCTGTCGCTGGCGCCGCTGTGGATCGCCGCGGCCGCCACGGGCGTGCGGGTCACGGGATGGGCCACCACGCTCACCACCGCGCACTTCCAGGCGGACGGCCTGCTCCATGTGAACCCGCTGCGCGGCCGCATCGACATGGCAACGCTTGGGGCGGCAGGCCCTGCGCCCGCGCAGCAGATCTGCGAGGAACTGTTCGGCGAGCGTTTCGTCGCGGCGGACTGCCTGCTCGCGCCGGCGCTGGCCAACATCAATCCGATCGCGCACGCGGCGGAGGTCATCCCGAACCTCACGCGCATGGAGTCGGGCGAAGCCTGGTCGCTGTTCGGCAACTTCACCCCGGTGGTGGGGCGGCTCGCCGAAGGACTCGACCACGAGCGCTGCGCCGTGGCGCAGGCGTTCGGGCTGGCGCTGCCGTCCTTGCGCCAGCACTATGCGCGGTCCTACCACGTGCCGCTCGGGCCGCTGCACACCATGGCGGCGCAGATCGTGCGCCGTGGCATGAGCCCGAACGGCCCCGCCGTGCTGGAGCACCGCTACGTGCTGGAGGACGCTCCCTTCGGCCTGGCCTTCCTGGAAGCGCTGGGCGGCGTTGCCCAGGTGCACACGCCCGTGCTCACGGCATGCCTGAGCCTGCTCTGCGCAGCCTACGCGCGCGACTTCCGTGCCGACAACTTCCTGCTGGACGCGCTCGGCATCCCCGGTTCCGGCGTCGAGGCGCTGCGGGCGCGTTGCGCGGCGGCTGCCAGTCCGGCCAGCCGGGCACGGTAGTTGCCGCTGCGGCGGTACACCATCACGATGGCCACCGGCGGCGGCAGGTCTTCCATGCTCAGCTCCACCAGCACACCGCGGCGCAGCCGGTCGGCCAGCGTGCCCTGTGCTGCAAGCGTCAGGCCCAGGTTCTGCTCGGCCAGCTGCAGGTGGGTGATGGCGTTCATGGTTTCGATGAACGGGATCAGCGCGGGCAGGGCGTGTTGCTCGAGCGAGCGCTCCAGCATCATCCGCGAATGGGTGGGCCGTGGCGGCAGGATCCAGTGCTCCTGCGCCACCTCCGCCCACGTCAAGGTGGTGTTCTTGCGCGCGTGCCGGGCCGCCAGGCGATGGCGCGGCGAACACACCACCCGCCATTGCTCCAGGCCGATCTGCGCGATGGTGAATCCCTGCCTGGACAGGCTGCCGAGCTCGGACGGGGTGTCCATCGTGATGAGGGCATCGACCTCGCCGGCCTCGAGCTGGCGCGAGATGTCCGCCAGCCGTCCCTCCATGAGCAGCAGGCCCGGCAGCAGTCCCTCGCCCGCCATGTCCGCGAGGAGGCCAGGCAGCAGCGTCCAGGCAAGGAACGGCGTGGCGCCGATCTTCAGGCGCTCGTGCAGCGGCCGCAGCGGCGATGCCAGCTCGTCGGACAGTTGCTCCATCTCGGCCAGCAGCACGCGGCCACGCTGCACCACCAGCGTGCCGGCCGCGGTGGGAACGACGCCGCGCGGAAGGCGATGGAACAGGGCCTGCTCGAACAGCGCCTCGACGTCCTTGAGGCCCTTGCTGACGGCCGCCGTGGTCATGTGCAGCCGTTGCGCCGTCGCCCGCATGTTGCCGGTATCGGCCAGCGTGCTGAGCAGCTCCAGCTGACGAAAGCGCAGCGCCGCCATCAGGCGCTGCGTTGCATTCCTGCGGCCACCGGCCTTGTCACTTCTTTCCGGACCCACTTCCATGCCAGCTCCCACCCCCGAATTGTCCACGGCCGCAAACGCCGATGCCGCCTGCACCGTGGTGCTCGGCACGGGAGGCACCATCGCCGGGACCGGCGCCAGTGCGGCATCGCCGCTCGACTACCGCGCCGCCGTGCTGCCGGTCACGCAGCTGCTGGCCAGCATACCCTGCATGGCAGGCCTGCCGATCCGCGCAGAGCAGCTGGTTCAGATCGACAGCAAGGACATGTCGGCAGCGGTCTGGCGCAGCCTGGCGAAGCGCTGCGCGGAGCTGCTGGCACAGCCGCAGGTCCGCGGGATCGTCGTGACGCATGGCACCGACACCGTGGAAGAAACCGCCTTCCTGCTGCACCGGCTGCTGGCGGCCGACAAGCCGGTGGTGCTGACCTGCGCCATGCGGCCTGCGACCGACCTCGGAGCGGATGGCCCGCAGAACCTCGCCGACGCCGTGGCCGTCGCGAACACGCCGGGGGCTGCGGGCGTGCTGTTGGTCTGTGCCGGCCGCATCCACGACCCGGTCCACGCCAGCAAGGTCCACCCCTACCGGCTCGATGCCTTCGATTCCGGCGACGCCGGACCGATCGGCTTCGTCGAAGACGGCCGGGTGCGCCTGGTGCGGCCCTGGCGGTCGGCCGGTGCCGGCGGCTGCGGCCGACCGGCCTGGCTGGAGGCGGCGCAGTGGCCCTGGGTCGAGATCCTGACCAGCCATGCCTGTGCAGGCGGCGAGGCCGTGCAGCTGCTGTGCGCCGCCGGTGTCGCGGGGATCGTGGTCGCCGGCACCGGCAACGGCTCGCTGCATGTGGCACTGGAGGCTGCACTGCTGCGGGCGCAGGCTCTCGGCATCCGGGTCGTGCGTTCGAGCCGTTGCGGCGCTGGCCGCGTGCTGCCGGGCGCCGCCGACAGCCTGCCGGCCACACCGCTCAGCCCCGTGAAGGCCAGGATTGCGCTGCAGCTGGAGCTGCTCGCCACCCGCGCGGACCCTGGCGGCGCTGCTTGAGCGGGTGGCCCGCAGCGCTCCTGTGGGGCCATCCGCGGCCCAGGGCGGCACGCGGGCTGCCGAAGCAGCAACGGCCGCCGCGCAGCGCAGACGGTGGGGCGGGACGGCTCTTTCCTTGTGTGCCGATGCTGGCATGGCGTGGCGTGGTGCTGCGGGGGCCGGCACGGCTGACACAATCCCTGCGCATGCACCAGGAGCCTGATTTCTTGCAGAACCTGCGCGCCGAGCTGTCCAGCTGGCGCCTGTGGCTGGACCGTGCCATCGTGCTCGGGTATGCCGTCGCCGCGGGCCTGTTCGTCGTGGGCTTCACCATCGCGGCGGAGTGGGCGTTTGGATGGTTCGAGCGGCTGCACCATGCCGCGCCCTGGGCCGTGCTGGTCTGGACGCCCACCTTGACGGCAGGCATCGTCTGGGTGACGCGCCGCTGGTTTCCCGGTGCCGGGGGCTCCGGCATTCCGCAGATCAAGGCCGCGCTGGACCCGGCCGTGCAGCCCGCGCAGCGCAGCCTGTTTGCATCGCTGCGGCTGACGCTGGCCAAGATCGGGCTGGGCGTGGCCGGGTTCGCGGCGGGCCTGTCCATCGGCCGCGAAGGCCCGTCGGTGCAGGTGGCGGCCGGCGTCATGCAGCATGCGCGGCGCTGGCTCTCGCCGGGCAGCACGCTCGATGCCCGCGCCCTGCTGATCGCCGGCGGAGCGGCCGGCATCGCCGCGGCCTTCAACGCGCCGCTGGCCGGCGTGGTGTTTGCGATCGAGGAACTCTCGGGCCGGCTGGAGGCCCGCGCCAGCGGCGTCATCATCACGGGCATCGTGCTGGCCGGGCTGGTGGCCGTCTCGGTGTTCGGCAACCTGAGCTACTTCGGCGTCATACGCGTGCCGCCGTTGGGCTGGGACCTGCTGGGTCCCGGCCTGCTGGTGGCGCTGGCCAGCGGCGCGGCCGGCGGGCTCTTCGCGCGCCTCATGATCGCGTCGCTGACCGGCTCGCCGCAGCGGCTGAACCACTGGCGCGCACGCTGGCCGGTGCGCTTCGCGGCAGCGGGCGGTCTCGTGGTCGCCGTGATCGGCCTGGCGACAGGTGGCGCGACCTTCGGCGCGGGCTCCGAGGCCGTCAAGCACATGCTGTCCGGCCACGACGAACTCTCGCCGCTGTACACCCTGCTGAAGTTCATCGCGACCTGGCTCACGGCCTGGTGCGGGGTGCCGGGCGGCATCTTCGCGCCGTCCCTGTCCATCGGTGCCGGCATCGGCGACGGGATCGCCCAGCTCGCCGGGCCTGGCCTGGGCCCGGCACTGATCGCGATGGGCATGGCCGGCTTTCTCGCGGCCGTGACACAGGCACCGCTGACGGCCTTCATCATCGTGATGGAGATGGTCGACGGCCACGCGATGGTGCTGAGCCTGATGGCCAGTGCGATGCTTGCGAGTCTGGTGTCACGCATGATCAGCCGGCCGCTGTACGGCACCCTGGCCGACCACATGGTGGCTGCGGCGCAGCGCGCGCGGGAGGCCGTCAACGCAGAGGCTGAACAGCCGAACCATCGGTAGTGGGACGGCTTGTCGAGATTTCCGGGGCGGCAGGGAAGGCCCTGAAACCGTCGCTTGGTGCCCCGAACCGGGATCGAACCGGTACGCCCCCTCGCGGGTAAGCGGCGGATTTTAAGTCCGCTGTGTCTGCCAGTTTCACCATCGGGGCGAACGGAAATTCTCTTGTC
>DATKFT010000573.1:0-9744 GCA_035544335.1 Pseudorhodoferax sp. | reverse complement strand
GCACGCGCACCTGCTCCACGCGCCCGCCCAGCGTCCACTTGCCCCAGGCCGTCGGCAGCTCCTCGTAGAGGAACAGCGCCGACTGGCGTGTGCGGCTGGCCGGCGCGAAGGCCTCCTCGCCCTCGGCAGAAAAGCGGTTGTTGTCCAGCTGCAGGCCCAGCACGCCCTGCAGCGGGCCGATGGGCGCGTGGCGGGCCTCCAGCCGCAGGTCGTTGCCCTGGTTGGCAAAGCGCGTGCCGGCCTCGCCGCCCTCGAACTCGGTGTGGCGGTAGCGCGTGTGCGCGGCCTGCAGCTTGACGCTGCTGAACCAGCCCGGCAACTGGCGCCACTCGCCGGCCAGCGCGTAGCGGCGCGAACGCATGCCGATCGTCACCTCGTCCTCGGCCACGGTGCCGTAGTCGCTGCGGTACTCGGTGACCGAGGCGCCCAGGTAGCCATGGTCGAAGAACAGCGAGCCGCCCACGGAGGCGCTCTCGGTGTCGCTCGCGGAGTTGCAGATGCGCCGGGCGGACTCGGGCCTGCCCGGCTTGCTGCAGGGCAGCTCCAGCGGCACGGCCACGTCGCCCGTGCGGCGCTTGCTGACGTCGGCGTGCAGCGCGTAGCGGTCGTTGCCGCCCTCGAGCAGCAAGGCGCCGTCGCGGCCCTTGTTGCCGCTCGCCAGCCCGGCCTCGGCCGCACCCGTGATGCCCCCTTTGGCATCGAACAGCGGCGCGCGCGGGATGCGGTTGTCGATCAGGTTGACCACGCCGCCCACGGCGCTGCCGCCGTACAGCAGCGCGCCGGGCCCGCGCAGCACCTCCACACGCTCCACGGTCAACGGGTCCGAGGGCACGGCGTGGTCGAAGCTCAGCGCCGAAGCGTCCAGCATCGCGCCGCTGTTCTGCAGCACGCGGATGCGGTCGCCATCCAGGCCACGGATCACGGGCCGGCTCGCGTTGGGGCCGAAATAGGTGCTGCTCACGCCGGGCAGGCCGTCCAGCGTCTGGCCCAGCGTGCCCTGGCGGCGCAGCGTGAGTTCGTCGCCTTCCAGGCGGGTGGTGGGGGCCACGGCGTCGGCCGAGCCCAGCGGGTTGCCGGTGACGGTGACCTCCTTCAGCGTGGCGGTGTCGGACTGGGCCCAGGCGCCCGTGAGGCAGGCGCAGGAAACGGCGGCGGCGATCGCGCCGCGCGAGAAATGAGGAGACATGGAAAGGCTTCGTTGAATCGGTCGTGCATGCGGTCGCGCGCACCTGTCCCGGGGGACAGGCGCGCGGCAACCACGGCGGAGGCGTTCAGCGAAGCGTGGGGGGACCGCGGGCCAGGAATGGCGGCGGTGCCGGCGCGCGCAGCGCCGGTGCCTGCAGCGGCCGGGGCGCGGGCGCGCCCAAGGTGGCCAGCGCCAGCTGCGGCAGGCCGGCCAGCAGATCGGCCGCGCCGGCGTGGTCGTAGAGCTGGCAGTCGGCCGCGGCATGGCCTGGGTGGAAGCGGTCGCCCGCGCCGCTGTGCACCTCGCGGTGCGCGAGCGCCAGCGTCTGCGCCGCCAGCCAGACGCCCAGCAGCAGGCCCAGCCACCACAGCGGGCGGCCGGCCTGCCGGTGCAGCGGGCGCAGGCGCTTCATCGCCAGCGTCTCAGTGCCGGGCCAGGCGGCTGAAGGTCTTGCGGAACTTGGCCACCTTGGGCGCGGCCACCGCCATGCAGTAGCCCTGCGTGGGGTTCTTCTCGAAGAAGTCCTGGTGGTAGTCCTCGGCCGGCCAGTAGTTGGCCACGGGCAGCACCTCGGTCACGATGGGCGCGGCGCTGTGGCCGGCGAGTTCGGCGATGACCTCGCGCGCGACGGCCTCCTGCGCCGGGTTGTCCAGGTAGATGCCGCTGCGGTACTGCGTGCCCACGTCGTTGCCCTGGCGGTTCAGCGTGGTGGGGTCGTGCACGACGAAGAAGATCTCCAGCACCTCGCGCAGGCTGATCTGCGCGGGATCGAACTGCAGCCGCACCACCTCGTTGTGCCCCGTGCGGCCCGTGCAGACCTGCTCGTAGCTGGGCTGCGGCAGCGCGCCGTTGCTGTAGCCGCTCTCGACATCGCGCACGCCCTGGACCTCCTTGAACACCGCCTCGGTGCACCAGAAGCAGCCGCCGCCCAGCGTGATGGTTTCCGTCGTCATGCCATGTCCTTCCCAAGATTGCGCCCGGCATTGTGCCTGGGTCGCGCGCGGGCCGCCCGGCGCCATGGCGGACAATCGCGCGCCATGTCCCGACTGCCGCAGCCCGCCCCATGAACGCCGCCGAGTGGCGCCCCCTGCTGTCCAGCCTGGTGCTGCCACCGGCCGGACCGCTGCTGCTGATCGCGGCCGGCTGGCTGCTCGCACGCCGCTGGCGCGTGCCGGGCCGCGCGATCGGTCTGGCCGGCCTGGTCCTGCTGTGGCTGCTGTGCAGCAACGCGGTCGCCATCCGGCTGGGCGACGCGCTGCTGCCCCCCGTGGCGGCACTGCCGCCCGACCAGGCGGCGCAGCTGCCTGCGCGCCAGGTCCAGGCCGTGGTCGTGCTGGGCGGCGGCCTGTATCCCAGCGTGCCCGAGTTGGCCGGGCCGCAGCCGTCCAACTACACCGGCGCGCGCGCGCTCTACGGCGCCTGGCTCGCGCGCGAAAGCGGGCTGCCGCTGGGCTTTGCGGGCGGCGTGGGCTGGGCCAATGCGGGCGATGACGCGCACCCCTCCGAATCCGAGGCCGTGGCCCGGCTGCTCGCGCGCACGGGGCTGGCGCCGCTGCGCTGGGCCGACGACCGCTCGCGCGACACGATCGAGAACGCCCAGAACATGGCAGCGCTGCTGCGCCGCGACGGCATCGAACGCATCGCGCTCGTGACCAGTGCCTGGCACATGCCGCGCGCCGTGCGCGCCTTCGAGGCCCAGGGCCTCGTGGTGCTGCCCGCTCCCATGGGCTTTGCCGTGCCCTACCAGCGTGCGGCGCTGGAATGGCTGCCATCGACCTACGGCCTCGCGAACACGCACAACGTGCTGCGCGAGTGGCTGGCCCTGCGACTGGGGCGCTGAGGCCAGCGGCGCCCCGGCCCGGACGGCCTCTGGCGCATGCGGTCCACCGGCTCAGCGCAGCGCCTGGACCGCGGTCACGGTCGCCTTGCCGTTCACGACATCGGCGTGGAACCGCACCTTGTCGCCCGGCTTGAGCCGGTCCAGCATCTTCGGATCGGCCACGTCGAAGCCCATGGTCATGGGCGGCATGGCCAGGTTGGGGATGTCGCCGTGCTGCAGCACGAGCATGCCCTTGGCCTTGTCGATCCTGCGGACCACGGCGTCGGTCGCCGGGCCGCCCGCTGGCTGGCCGGCGGCAGGGGTCTTCATGGCCGGCACGTCCTGTTGCCTGGTCTGTGCCTGGACAGTGGCACAGAGCATGAGCGATGCGCAAACGATGGCGTGCGTGGATGTCATGGAATGGCTCCTTCAGAGGATGGAACGGAAACGGAAACGGGATCGGCGCTGGCACGCGAGAGAGGCCGGCCAAGGCTGCGGCGGTGCAGCAGGTACCAGGCGGCCGGCATGACCAGCATGCTCAGCAGCGGCGCGCTCAGCATGCCGCCCACCATGGGCGCGGCGATGCGGGTCATGAGCTCCGAGCCCGTGCCGCTGCCCCACAGGATGGGCAGCAGCCCGGCCATCACCACGGCCACGGTCATGGCCTTGGGCCGCACGCGCAGCACCGCGCCTTCGCGGATCGCGGCCCGCAGCGTGGCGTCGTCCAGGGGCTCGCCGGCGGCCAGGCGGCGTGCCAGCGCGTTCTGCAGGTAGACCAGCATCACCACGCCGAACTCGGCCGCCACGCCGGCCAGTGCGATGAAGCCCACCGCGGTCGCGACCGAGACCGCATGGCCCAGCGCCCAGACCAGCCAGAAGCCGCCCACGAGCGAGAACGGCACGGCCGCCATGACCAGCGCCGCATCGGTGAGCGAGCGGAACAGCAGGTACAGCAGCACGAAGATCAGCGCCAGCGTCGCCGGGATCAGCGCCTGCAGCCGTTCGGTCGCGCGCTCCAAATACTCGAACTGCCCGGACCACGACAGCGCATAGCCCGCGGGCATGGACACGGCCTGGCCCACCACCGCCTGCATGGCGTGCACGGCCGAGCGCAGGTCGCGCCCGCGCACGTCGACATAGACCCAGCCCGACAGGCGCGCGTTCTCGCTGCGCAGCATGGGCGGGCCGTCCTGGATGGCGATCTTCGCCACCTCGCCCAGCAGCAGTTGCGCGCCCTGCGCGGTCACGAAGGGCAGCTGGCGCAGCCGCTCGAGCGAGTCGCGGATCTCGCGCGGGTAGCGCAGGTTGATGGGGTAGCGCTCGCGGCCCTGGACCATCTCGCCCACGTTGTCGCCGCCGATGGCCGTGGACACCAAGGCCTGCACGTCGGCCACCGAGAGCCCATGGCGCGCGGCGGCGAGCCGGTCCACGTCCACATCGATGTAGCGCCCGCCCCTGAGCCGCTCCGCAAGCGCCGACGACACGCCCGGCACGCCCCTGACCGCCGCCGCGATCTGCGCCGTGAGCGCATCGATGCCGGCCAGGTCCGGCCCCGCCACCTTGATGCCCACCGGGCTCTTGATGCCCGTGGCCAGCATGTCGATGCGGTTGCGGATGGGCGGCACCCAGACATTGCTGAGGCCCGGCACCTGCACCGCGCGGTCCAGCGCCTCGATGAGCTTGTCCGGCGTCATGCCAGCACGCCACTGTGCACGGGGCTTGAACTGGATGGTGGTCTCGAACATCTCCAGCGGCGCAGGGTCGGTCGCCGTGTCGGCGCGGCCGGCCTTGCCGAACACGCGCGCCACCTCGGGCACGGTCTTGATCAGGCGGTCGGTCTGCTGCAGCAGCGCGGCGGCCCTGGACACCGACAGCCCCGGCTGCGCCGACGGCATGTACAGCAGATCGCCCTCGTCCAGCGGCGGCATGAACTCGCCGCCCAGGCGCATGAGCGGCACGGCGGTCAACGCCAGCAGCAAGGCCGCCACGGCCAGCGTGGTCTTGGGGCGGCGCAGCACCCATTCCAGCACCGGCCGGTACGCCGCCATGAGCAGCCGGTTCACGGGGTTCGCGGCCTCGTGCGGGATGCGCCCGCGCACGAGGTAGCCCATCAGCACCGGGATCAGCGTGACCGACAGCCCGGCCGCGGCCGCCATGGCATAGGTCTTGGTGAAGGCCAGCGGCGCGAACAGGCGCCCTTCCTGCGCCTGCAGCGAGAACACGGGCACGAAGGACAGCGTGATCACGAGCAGCGAGAAGAACAGCGCGGGCCCGACCTCCACCGAGGCCGCGGCCACGAGCTGCCAGCGCTGCGCGCCCGTGGGCGCGCGGCCTTGCGCGGTCTCGCAGGCCTCGATGTGCTTGTGCAGGTTCTCCACCATCACGATGGCGCCGTCCACCATCGCGCCGATGGCGATCGCGATGCCGCCCAGCGACATGATGTTGGCGTTGACGCCCTGCCAGTGCATGACCGTGAAGGCCGCGAGCACGCCGACCGGCAGCGCCACCACGGCCACGAGCGCCGAGCGCAGGTGGAACAGGAAGACCGCGCAGACCAGCGCCACGACGAGGAACTCCTCGAGCAGCTTGCGCCGCAGGTTGTCCACCGCGCGGTCGATCAGCAGCGAGCGGTCGTAGGTGGGCACGATCTCCACGCCCGGCGGCAGGCCGGCTTGCAGCGCTGCCAGCCTGGCCTTCACGGCGGCGATGGTCGCGCGCGCGTTCTTGCCCGAGCGCATGACGACGATGCCGCCGGCCACCTCGCCCTCGCCGTCGAGCTCGGCGATGCCGCGCCGCATCTCGGGGCCGATCTGCACGCTGGCCACGTCGCGCAGCAGCACGGGCGTCGCGCCCGCCGCACGCAGCGGCACCGTGCGCAGGTCGTCCAGACCGCGCAGGTAGCCGCGCGAGCGCACCATGTACTCGGCCTCGCCGAGTTCGAGCACCGAGCCGCCCGCGGCCTGGTTGGCCTGGCGCAGCGCCTCGGCCACCTGCGCCTGCGTGACGCCCAGCGCGCGCATGCGCCCGGGGTCCAGCACCACCTGGTACTGGCGCACCATGCCGCCCACGCTCGCGACCTCGGCCACGTCGGCCACGGTCTTGAGTTCGAAGCGCAGGAACCAGTCGTTGAGCGCGCGCAGCTGGCCGAGGTCGTGCCGGCCCGTGCGGTCCACCAGCGCGTAGCTGTAGATCCAGCCCACGCCCGTGGCGTCCGGCCCCAGCGCGGCATTGGCGCCCGCGGGCAGCCGGCTCTGCACCTGGCTCAGGTACTCCACCACGCGCGAGCGCGCCCAGTAGGGATCGGTCTGCCCGTCGAACAGCACGTAGACGAAGGAGTCGCCGAAGAACGAGTAGCCGCGCACGCTCTTGGCGCCCGGCACGCTGAGCATGGTGGTGGTCAGCGGGTAGGTCACGAGGTCTTCGACCACCTGCGGCGACTTGCCCGGGAACGGCGTGCGGATGATGACCTGGGTGTCCGACAGATCGGGTAGCGCATCGAGCGGCGTGCGCGCCAGCGACCACCCACCCGCGGCCACGAGCAGGCCCGTCGCGATCAGCACCAGCAAGCGGTTGCCGACCGACCAGCGGATCACGGCCGCGATCATGGGCGACCCCCTGCCGCGGTGCGCTGCACCGCGACCAGCACATAGCCCATGGGGCCGCCTTCGCGGAAGCTGAAGCGGATGGCGTCGCCGGGCCGGATGTCGGGGAAGGCCGCGGGGAAAGGCTTGCCGAAGTCCATGGTCATCGCCGGCCAGCGCAGCGAGGCCACCGGCCCGTGCGAGACCGTGAGGCCATCGGCCGCCACGCTCTCGACCCTGCCTTGCGCCTCGTGCACCGGCGCGCCCGGCGTGGCGGCGTTCGCGGCCGGCGCGGCGGCATTCGCGGCCGGCGCGGCGGCATTCGCAGGCGGCGCGGCAGCAGGTGGTGCCATGCGGCCCAAGGCCGAGCGCAGGCTGGCCTCGGAGTCGATCAGGAACTGGCCGCTCGCGACCACCTGCTCGCCCTCCTGCAGGCCCGAGGCGATCTCCACGTCCTCGCCCAGTTCCAGGCCCGGCACCACGTCGCGCGGCGCGAAACCGCCTTCGGCCTGGCGCACGATGACGACGGCGCGCCGGCCCGTGCGGATCAGGGCCTCGGCCGGCACCAGCAGGCGCGCTCTCGCCGGGCCGGCGATCTGCAGCCGCAGCAGCATGCCGGGTGTCAGCCGCCCGCTGCGGTTGTCGAGCGTGAAGCGCGCGCGCAGCGTGCGCGTGGTGCTGTCAATCCCGGGCAGGATCTCGTCGAGCGCGCCATCGAAGGACTGCATGGCATCGGACTGCAGCACGGCCTGGAGCTTCTGCCCGCGCACCAGCTGCAGCGCCTGTGCCTCCGGGATCTCGGCCACGGCCCAGACCCGGGCCAGGCCGGCGATGCGGAACAGCGTGGTGCCGGGTGCAACGGCCATGCCCTCGCGCACACCCAGCTCGGCCACCACGCCGTCGGACGGCGCGGTCAGCACGTAGCGCGCCTGCGCCGTGCCGGCCTCCGCGCTGCGCCGGACCAGCTCGGCCGGGATCGACAAGGCCTGCATGCGCTCGCGCGCGGCCGCCACGAGCTCGGCGCTGGCACCCGCGCGCTGCAAGGCCAGCCACTCGTTCTGCGGACCCAGCCACTCGGGCGCAAACACGGTCGCGAGCGCCTGGCCCCGGCGCACGCGTTCCAGCGGCGCGCGCACCGCCAGGTGCTCCACATAGCCCGCGACGCGCGTCTGGACCACGGCGGCGAGCCGCTCGTCGAACTGCACGCTGCCGACCGCGTCGAACGACGCCGCGGCCTGCGCGCGCCGCGCCGTGGCCAGCCGGATGCCCAGGTTCTGCTGCACCGCGGGGCTGACCTGTACGCCGTCTCCGCCCCCGCCAGCCTCCATGCCGGCACCGCCGTCCGCATACAGGGGCACGAGCGGCATGTCCATGAACGGCGACTTGCCGGGCTTGTCGAAGCGCGGGCCCGGCACCATGGGGTCGTGCCAGTACAGCACCTTGCGGCCATCGGCCGCTGGCGTGGCCGTCGCTGCCTCCATTGCCGTCGCCGCGGCAGGCGCCGTCGTGCGGCCCAGCTGGAAGGCGCCGGCCGCGAGCAGTGCCGCGGCCAGCAGCATGGCGGCCACGCTGGCGCGGCGGGTCATGGCGCCACCTCGGCGGAGAGCGGCCGGTAGGCCAGCTGGACCTGGGCCACGGCCAGTTCACGCTGCAGCGCGAGCAGCCTGCGCTGCGCCTGGACCTCGGCCTGCCGCGCCTCGAACACCGCGGCCAGGCTGCCCTGGTTGGCCTCGTAGCCGGCGGTCGCCACGGCCCGGCGTTGGCGGGCCGGTGCCAGCACGGCCTCGCCGTAGCGCGCGATGCGCTGCGCCAGCCGCTGCGCATCGCCGTGCAGCTGGCGGTAGTCGGCCGCCGCCGCGCGCCGGGCTTCGGCCAGCTCGGCTTCGGCCTTGTCGGCCAGGGCCAGCTGGGCCGCCGTCTCGCGGTCCTGCCGTTCCCGGGGAGCCACGGGCAGCGGAATGCTCACGCCCACGGAAACCATGTCGGCATGGCCGCTGCGCTGGCCGTAGGCCAGCTCCCAGGTCCAGTTGGGCCGGCGCTGGGTGGCGGTGACGGCGGCCGTCTGCCGCGCCAGCTCGGCACCGCGCTGCAGCGCAGCGACCGTGGGATGGCCGGCCACGTAGGCCTCTTCCGAGGGCAGCACGATGGCGCCCGGGGGCTGCAGTGCATCGCTGAGCACGCCGGTCCAGCGCTGCAGCGCGACGCTGGCGGCGCCCTGCTGCTGGCGGACCTCGGCCGTCTCGTCCTGCGCGAGGCCGCTGGCGCCGGCCAGCGCCAGCAGCTCCTGGCTGCTGCCGGCCGCCGACGACAGGCGCGCGCGCGCCACCTCGAGTTCTTCGTGTGCATGCGCCTGCAGCCGCAGCGCGAGCTGCAGGCTCTCGCCTGCGTAGAAGGCGTCGACATAGGCGAGTGCGGTCTGCCGTCGCGTGTCGGCGGCCGCGGCCTGCGCCAGCACGGCTTCGCGCGCGAGCGCCGCGTCGGCAGCGCCCTGGCGCGCGGCGCGCTTGTCGGCGGACAGCCATTCCTGGCTGATGCCCACGCGCGCCATCGTCATCGTGTCGCGGTGGGTGCGAAAGCGGTCTGCCCCGGTCGCAGGCAGGTTGTCGATGCCGGCCCGCAGCGTGGGATCGGGCAGCTGGGCCGCGGCATGGGCCGCCTGCTCGGCGCTGGCCACGCCGGCACGGGCAGCGCGTGTGCTTTCGGAACGCGCAGCGGCCAGCGCCAGCGCGGCGTCCAACGACAAAGGGGAAGCGGGAGAAGAAGGAGCGGCCGCCACGAGCATGGGCAGCAGCGCGGCGGCCAGCATGGCCGCGCGCGGAAAGGAAATGGGCATGGAAACTCCGCAGACGAACGAGGTGTTCGCTGGCAGGCGCATGCGCCGCACCAGCACCGGTCAGTCGACGGAGATGTCAGACGCGCAGTCTGCGCGTGGCCAGGAAAACGGGGTCGGGCGGCGGGTGCTGCCGCTCGGGCACCGCCTGCTGGGGCATGGCCTGGCCGATCGCCGCCGGCAGCAGCGGCAGCACCAGGGTCTGCACGATGGCCGGCAGCGAGGGCGAGACGGGTTGGACAGGCTCGAAGGACAGCGACAGGCCGGCCTGGTACTGGAAGCACAGCACGGGCTGGTCCATGTCCATGCCTTCGCAGGGCACGCCCGC